>JAFAOS010000063.1 GCA_019247515.1 Chloroflexota bacterium
AATCGGCACGGAGAGGTTGGTCCGCCAGAAGGCGCCTGTCAAGCGCGTCGGAGAGCGCAGTTGATTGCGGGCGGGTTGGTTGGCCGCGCATGTAGTCGAGCGAAATTGTCGGTCGGGGTCAGGGGGTTCGACCGGGTGGACCCCTTATTTGCCCGACAGGGTCATGGGGCGGAGTACTGGTCGATCGACACCGGTGGGCTGCCCAAGGCCCCGACGCAGAGGCCGTCGTCGTCGGCCGGCACCAACTGGTCGTGGGTTGCATAGAACATGACTTCGGCCTGGAGCGTGCACGGGTCGATGCCCGCCGTTTCAGCGGCGGCGGGGTCCCGGGTCTGCGGGCCATACTCGCACCATGGCCGCGTTCATCGCACAAGCAAGCGTCGCGGACATGGCCAGCGCGCAGGCCCAGGGCCCCAGCCCCTTCGCGACGTCCCGTGGGACGAGGGGCGGGTCGCCGCCGCGTCCGAAATCCGAACATGGGCGGGCTCAACGTAGAGCGCGTCCAGGGCGGGTGGCTTGACGAGCAGTACTCAGTCAAACACTCATTCCCAGGAGTCGCGAGGCGCGCGGCCGGTTGCTCAAACGTCTGCTTCTCCCATGAAAATATCGGTCAACACCTGTACTGACGACCCACAGGGAAGGAAGAGTTTTCATCGCCGTTGGCGGGTGTCAAACCCATGGAGTCCTCTGGGGTAATCGCGTCGTCGCCATGGGTCCCCTTTGGGGTAGTCCCTTCCTTCCCATGGGTCCCCTCTGGGGTAATCGCCTCCTCCCCCTGGGTCCCCTCTGGGGTAATCGCGGCCTCCCCATGACTCCCCTCTGGGGTAATCGCGTTGGCGCTGTGGGTGCCCTCAGCGGATAGCGCGTGATCGCCTCCCCCATGGGTCCCCTCTGGGGTCATCGCGTCCTCCCCCCGGGTCCCCTCTGGGGAAAGTGTCCCGACCAGCAGCAGCGTCAGCAGCGCCACATTCAACACTGGCCACACCACCCACAGCGGATCTTCGTAGTTGATCGTGAAGCCGCGCGCCAGCCCCGCTACGCCGATGAAGGCCGCCGTCGGCAGGAAGATGAATGCCAGCTCCGCCAGGCGGACCACCGGCTGCCGCGGCGAGAGGCTCCACATCGCGGCCAGCGGCACGGTCAAGAGCACCAGGCCATGCATGTGGCTGTGGTAGCTCACCAGGAACGTACCGACGATCACCGCCAGCAATTGCCACTCGAGCACGCGCGAACCGCTCCGCCACGGCCCGCGAGTCGCCCAGGCGATCGCCGCCACCGTTACCACCGACAGCCCAACGAACAGCAACACGCCAGACGTGTTGCCAATCGACGGCCGGGCATTGACGATCAGCGACCGCCAATTGACCATCTCGGCGGCCGCGGCGTACGGATCGCGAATGTCGCCCATGGCCGAAACGCCGTTGGCGTAGTCCAGCAGCGAGCGCGGGCCCGCCGCGAGCGCGGAAGCGACCACGACCCCGCCCACGCCAAGGCACGCGCCGGCTACCGCCCGCCAGCGCCGCTTCCACAGCAGGAAGAGTCCCAGCAGCAGCCCGTACTGGGGTTTGAGCACCAGCAGGCCGAGCCACGCGCCACCGCGGAAGTCCGCGCCTCTTCTGAGCGCCAGATAGCTCTCGGCCATGGCGATTGCCAGGAACAGCACCGGTTGCCCGAGGACGAAGGCCTGCAGCACGGGCAGCGTGGTGAAGAAGATGACCGCGGCTCGTGTTTTGCCGACCGTGGGCGCGTTTTGATTGACGCGCCACAGCAGGACAACCGCCGCGACGAGGCTCAGCATGGTCCAAATACCGAACGCCAGGGGCGGTGCGACCTGGGTCAGCGGCACCAGCACCGCGGCCAGCACTGGTGGATACGGCGCCGGCCACTGGAGCAGTGGCACGTCGGGCGTGCTGGTGTATGGCGCCAGGCGCTGGACGTAGCCGCCAAGCTGGTCCACCTGGTACATGGCCGAGACGTCGCCATTTGCCAGGGCGATCGCCTGCGCGTAGAACAGACCCCAGTCGAAACCAATTCGCCGGAACAGGCCGCTGTCGCGGAACACGGTCCAGATGCGCTGCGCGTAGAAGAGGATGACCAGCGCGGCGAGCAGCACCTGGAGCCAGATGGGCGTGGCCAGCACCCATTCGACGATGGTCGCCGACCAGCGATCGGCAGTCGTCCGCGCGCCACCCGGCGGGTCGAGTGTCTCCACGGGTGTGGTGGAGGTGGTTGTCAAAAGTGTCCCTCCAGCCTCCGCTGGCGCGTCGTGTGGTGTCGAATGTCGAGGCACACAAACCGTGGGAGATTCACTGTCGTGGACAACTGGCTGTGACCTGTCGAGCGCACCGCACCCGGTGGCGAGGCCGCAACAAACGCTGCGCACTTGAAGAGGATCACGGAATTGCTCGCGGCATCGACCGCGGCGTCGACCACCTCTCCCTCTGGGAGAGGGAGCGCAGCGTCGTCATCGGGCACTCTTCCGCGCGGAGAAGTAGGTGCTTTTGCTCAACTGCTGCCGCTCGAAACCTTCGAAGCCGGCGTCCGTGAAGACGCGGTCGATGACTTCTGGCGCGTGATACGAGTACACGTCCGCCAGCCGGCGGCCCTCGGTGTGCAGATGCGCCCAGCCGTCGTCGGTCGTCGGGTCCAGGTAGTCGAAGACGACCAGTCCGCCTGGC
>JAFAOS010000084.1 GCA_019247515.1 Chloroflexota bacterium
GCCCTCGAGGGCTTGACGCTGCCCGGCAAGCTCGCCGACTGCACCGAGAAAGACCCGACCAACTGTGAGCTGTTCCTGGTCGAGGGCGATTCAGCCGGCGGCAGCGCCAAGCAGGGCCGAGACCGCCGCTTCCAGGCGATCCTGCCCCTGAAAGGCAAGATCCTCAACGTGGAACGCGCGCGCGAAGACAAGATCCTGGCTTTCGAAGAGATCCGTGCGCTGATCACCGCGATGGGCGCTGGCACCAACGAGACGTTCGACCCCGCCAAGCTGCGCTACCACCGCATAATAGTCATGACGGACGCGGACGTCGATGGAGCGCACATTC
Source organism: Chloroflexota bacterium (assembly GCA_019247515.1). Taxonomy (GTDB): domain Bacteria; phylum Chloroflexota; class UBA6077; order UBA6077; family CF-72; genus CF-72. The sequence continues at coordinate 329 of JAFAOS010000084.1, forward strand.
GCACGCTGCTGCTGACCTTTTTCTTCCGCCAGATGCGTCAGGTCGTCACCGACGGGTACCTGTACATCGCCCAGCCGCCGCTGTTCAAGATCAGCCACGGCAAGGAGATCTACTACGCTCAGTCCGAGGCCCAGCGCGACGAGGCCGTGGCGGAGATCAAGGAGAAGCACAAGAACGTCCGCGACGTGGACGTCCAGCGCTACAAGGGGCTCGGCGAGATGAATCCCGAGCAGTTGTGGGACACGACCATGAACCCCGCGACGCGCACCTTGCTGCGGGTCAACATGGAAGACGCGGCGCAGGCCGACGAAGTCTTTGACATGCTCATGGGCGACCAGGTGCCACCCCGTAAGAAGTTCATTCAGACCCACGCCAAGTACGTGCGCAACCTCGACGTGTAACGATCACGCCGCTGGCATGGTTTGTGCGAGGACGCTCGCCAGAGCCGCTCCCCCATGCTGCTGACCGAACAGACGCCCGCGGCGGCGCCCGGCACGACCGATACGGTTGCCGCCCGGCTGAACCGCTTGCCGGTGGCGCGGCTGCACTGGGGCATGGTGCTGCGCCTGTCGCTGGGCGAGTTCTTCGACCTGTACGACCTGTTCATGGTCAGCTATGTCGGCGCGGCGCTGGTCGCCAGCAACTTTCTAACGCGTGACTTGCTGCCGTGGTTCGTCGCCTCGGGCTTCTTCGGCATGTTCGTGGGCGTGCTGGGGTTTGCGGTCGTCGCCGACGTGGTCGGCCGCCGCTCCGCGTTTCTGATCACGCTGCTGATCTACAGCATTGCCACGCTGCTGACCGCCTTCAGCCCCAACGCGGCCGTGCTCCTGGTGCTGCGCTTTATAGCCGGCATCGGCATCGGCGCCGAGCTGGTCATCATCGACACCTACATCAGCGACCTGGTGCCGCCCCACAGCCGCGGCCGCTTCATTGCGGTCGCGCAGACCGCTGGCTTTCTCGGCGCGCCGGCGGTCGCGCTGGTTTCGTTCCTGCTGATTCCCACGAACTTCCTGTGGGAAGGCTGGCGCTGGGTGATGGTGGTGGGCGGCGCCGGTGCGCTGCTCTTCTGGTATTTGCGTTCGAGCTTGCCTGAATCGCCGCGCTGGCTGGAGTCGCGCGGCCGGCATGCCGAAGCCGAAGCGATCGTGGCTGACTTCGAGCGCGAAGTCGAGCGGGAAACGGCCGGACCGCTGCCGGCGGCGGTGGCGACGCCCGTGGTCGTCTCCAAGAAGCTGCCCTTCCGCGACATCTGGAAGCCGCCCTATCGCACCCGCACGATCATGATGACGATCTTCCAGTTCTGCCAGACGTTCGGCTACTACGGCTTCACTGCCTGGGCGACGACGCTGGTGGTCGCCAAGGGCTTCACCCTGGTCACGTCGCTGCAGTACACGTTTCTCATCGCGCTGCTCGCGCCGGTGGGCGGTGTCTTTGCGTATTTCCTGCTCGACCGCGTCGAGCGCAAGTGGCTGGTGGTGGTCGTCGCGCTGCTCATCGCGGTGTTCGGGCTGGGATTCGGCTTCGCCCAGACGGCGGCGCTGGTGCTGCTCACCGGCGCCCTGGTCACCTTCTGCAACAACGTGTTCTCGGTGGGCTTGCACACCTACGGCGCCGAGATCTTTCCAACGCGGGCGCGAGCCACTGGCGCGGGTTTCACGTATGCCTGGAGCCGTTTGAGCAGCGCGCTGTCGGCGTTCATCATCGCCGCGTTGCTGGCAAGCTCGGGTGTTCCGGCCGTCTTTATGGTGATCGCCGGGGCCATGGTCATTGCCGCCGGAGTGGTGGCGCTGCTCGGACCCGAAGTCAAGGACCGACCCGTCGAGTTGCTCGCCGCCTGATACCTCTCGAGTCGTACACTAGTGCTACTGGCCCCATGCCGCAGGCGCACCTGTACGCTCAGTGGCGCGAGACGATCGCGCCGCTGCGCCTGAACCTCAGAGAAGCGCACGTCTCTAACGGACTGGTGCACGTCGGCGATCGGGTGCGCGAGCTGCCCGCTGCGCATCACATCCAGCCGTGCGCCTGCAGGTTGTGTCGGCCGCGGCCGGAGGAAGAGCGCATCTTCCGCGTGCAGGCGATCGGTTCGCGCGACGGGCTGGTGTACGTGGTGCTGCCGGGGGCCTACGAATGCCCGGCGCTGGAGGTCGAGCGCGTCGACGGCTAACCATCACCAGCGAAATTCGAGAAGCCCTGAAGAAAATCAAGCCAGTCTTGACAATTATTCAGGCCGGGTTTAGATTTCACGCATGGCCACGCAATTCAATGGCCGCGATCCGGTCGCCGCGCACCAGGTGCTCACCCGCTGCCCCGTGTGCGGCGACGATCTGCGCATCGTGCGTCTCGAATGCCCAGCCTGCGGCTCCGCGTTACACGGCAACTTCACGCTGGGCCGCCTGGCGCGGCTGACGCGCGAACAGCTCCAGTTTGTCGAGGTCTTCATCCGCTGCCGCGGCAAGATCAAGGATGTCGAAGAGGAGCTCGGCATCTCGTATCCGACTGTCGTTGCGCGCCTCAACGAAGTGGTGCAAGCCATGGGCTTCGAAGTGCGGCAGGAGGACGCCGAGCTCGCGGGGCGCCGCCAGCAGGTGCTGGACGAGCTCGCCTCGGGTGGTCTGACGGCCGCCGAGGCCGCCAGTCGGCTGCGGGCGCTGTAGCGAGGACGGAGGCTAAGAGACCATGCATAACGGCAACGTTTGGGAGCTTCCGTTCGAGGAGCCGGCCGTTCTCGAGCTGCAGGCCGAGTTTGGCGCCGTGTCGCTGGTGCCCGTCGAGCCCGGGCAACGTCCGCGGCTGGAGCTGCGGCGTGCCTCGACGGACAACATCGGCGTCCAGGTCGACAAAGTCGGCGAGGTCGTCCGCGTCAGCCTCGGCCTCGCGGCGCCGCCATCGTTCAACAACTGGTTCAGTGGCGGTTGGGAGTGTCGCGCCACGGCGTACCTGCCGGCTGACGTGCGCGCCGCGGTGCAGACCAATGCGGGCAGGGTGAGCGTGCGCGGGCTGGAGGGCTGCGAGCTGGGCATCAAAGCCAACGCCGGCAAGATCGAGCTGGTCGACGTGTACGGACTCATCCACCTGGCGGCTGACGCTGGCAGCATCAACGGACGCGGACTCGGCGGCTACTTTGACGTCGAGACGCAGGCCGGGTCCGTGCGGCTGGAGATCCTCGACTTGCAGCCGGGTGAGCATCGCATTCGGGCGTCCATGGGGTCGGTCCGGCTCGAGCTGGCGCGCGGGATGGACGTCTGCATCGAGACGCACACGTCGCTCGGTTCGGTGCGCAACAACTACCCCGTGCGTGCGGACGCGCCGCAGCGGCTGGTGCTGACGACGGAGATGGGCTCGGTGCGAGTCGAGGAGGGCCCGTCGGTGCGGCCGGCGCGCCGACCGCCGGCGCAGGATGCCGCAACGCGCGGTGACGCGTCACTGTCGACAGCGAATGCTGGCTCCGACGAGCGCGAGCGGTCATCCTCTGCCCGGAATGCTGCCTCGGACGAGCGCGAGCCGCCACCGTCAGCGCCGAATGCTGCCTCACGCGAAGACCCCGAGCTCGAGCGCATCCTCAAGATGGTCGAAGCTGGTGAGCTCTCCGCCCGAGATGCCGAGGAGCTGTTGCAAGCCATGGGGCGCGTCTGAGCATGACGGATCCGTCGAGCGAGGCAGTCTCCGAGACCGAGCGGCTGCGCATCCTCGAGCTGCTCGAACAGCGCAAGATCACCGCCGCGGAGGCGGCCGAGCTGCTGACCGCCCTGGGCGATCGCTCGCGAGACGGCCGGCGGCACGATCGCCAGCGGTGGCTCGCCGACGACCTGGCGCCGCCCAGCGACCGAGCCCGCTGGATTCGCGTGCGGGTGACCGACGAGCACACCGGTCGGATTCGGACGAACGTCACCGTGCCAATCGGCATGGTCGGCTTCGGCCTGGGCTTTGCCCGCCGCTTCCGCGCCGTGCCAGGCGTCGGCATGGTGGACGAAATGTTCGAGGCCGTGCGCAGCGGGCGCCGCGGCACGATCTTCGATGTCTCCAATGAAGGTGGCGAGCGCGTCGAAATTCTGATCGACTGAGGTCGATGCCTCGGACATCGAGACGAGCGTTTGACATCGACCTCGCGATCGAGCGTCTGCGCCAGGCGGTCCGCGCCTTTCCACGGGCCATGCTCTTTCAGCTCTACGCAGACGGGTTCACGTCGCCGTTCGAGATCCTGGTCGCGTGCTTGATCTCGGTCCGCACGCGCGACGAAACCAGTCTGGCCATGGCCCGCCGGCTATTCGCCCAGGCGCGCACACCCGCGGCGCTGGCAGAGATGGACATCAACGCCATCGACGCGCTGATCGACAGAGCCGGTTTCCACCTCATCAAATCGGAGCAGATCAACACGCTGGCGCGGCTGCTCGTCGAGGAAAACGCTGGTGAGCTGCCATGCTCCTTCGAGGTGATGACCTCGTTTCCGGGCATCGGTCCGAAGTGCGCCAACCTGGCGCTCGGCATCGCTTGCGGCCAGCCGCGCATCGGCGTCGACATTCACGTCCACCGCATCACCAATCGCTGGGGGTACGTCAGCGGCCGGACACCCGAGCTGAGCATGCGCGCCCTGGAAACGACCTTGCCCGAGAGGTACTGGGTGGAGATCAACGCGCTGCTGGTGCCCTTCGGCAAGCACGTGTGTACGCCGACCGCTCCGAAGTGCTCAACTTGCCCGCTGCTGGACATGTGCGCGCGGCGCGGCGTGGAGACTCATCGCTGACGCTCAGTCTCAACCAGCTCAACTGGCTGGACTGGATCATCGTGTTGCTGCTGGCGGCCAGCGCCCTGGAGGGGACGCGGCGCGGGCTCCTGCTTGGCACGCTGGACCTGGTCGCGGCCGCGGCGGCCGTGGTGGTCGGGATGCTCCTCGAGCGGCCGCTCGGCGACGAAATTTCGGCTCGCCTGCCGGGGCTGCCCGCGGCACTCGTCCATCTAGGCGCGTTCCTCGCCGTGTTGATCGTGGTTCAGATGCTGATCGGCGCGACGCTCGGTCGGGTGATTCAGGGCCTGTCTCACGGCGTCGCCCGGAGCCCGCTCGGCTGTCTGGATCGCGGGCTCGGCGTGGCGCCTGGCTTGCTGCGCGGGGCAATCATCATCACGCTCTGCCTGCTGCCGTTCGCGCTGGTGCCGTTGCTGCCGCCGGTCTCGGACGGCATTCAGCAGTCCACGCTGGCCCGCCGACTCGTCGACCGCGCGTTGCAGGTGATGCCGCCGATCGAGTCCAGGCTGGGGCAGGACGTGCAGGCCGGCTTGCCAGGCCTGGTGGTCGCGCCGCCGGAGGCCGAAAGCGAGACGATCCGCCCGCTGCCGCTCGGACCGCCCGTCGGCAACCTCGTCCCGGACGCGGCCGCCGAGCAGCGTATGCTCGACCTGGTCAACGCCGAGCGGCGAAGCGCCGGCTTGCAGCCGCTGGTGGCCGATGACCGCCTGCGCGAAGTCGCGCGCCAGCACAGCCTGGAGATGTTCCAGGGCGACTATTTCTCGCATATCTCGCCGACGAGTGGCTCGCCCTTCGATCGGATGCATGCCGCGGGCATTCAGTTTGTAGTGGCTGGCGAGAACCTGGCGTTCGCGCCGAACGTCGAGGTGGCCCACCAGGGCTTGATGAACAGCCCTGGCCACCGAGCGAACATCTTGAGACCCGAGTTCGGCCGAGTTGGCATCGGCGTGATCCGCAGTCCGGCGCAGGGCAGCATGTTCAGTCAGGAATTTACGAACTGAAGCGTCACGTGCAGCATCCCGGAGACAGCGCTGCGACCGCGCGGGTAGCCTCTGGAGTTGAAAGACATGGAGTACGTACGCAAGGTTGACACGGCGGCGGTCGCCGCGGCCGGTCCGAACGAGCGCGTTTCACAGTGGTTGCTCGACCACACGTCGGGCGGCCGGCACTGCAGCATCAACTGGATCAAAACGCCCGCCGGCGGCGGGTCGCCAGCGGGCATGCACACGCATGTGGTGGACCAGATCTTCTACGTCCTGGAGGGGACGATGAATCTCGAGATCGAAGGCAAGGAGTACCTGGCCGGGCCAGGCTCGCTGGTGGTCTTTCCGGCGGGCGTGCCGCATCGCAACTGGAATGGTGGCAGCGAGCCGACCGTCCACCTGGCGTTCAACGCGCCGCTGCCAGATCCTTCGGTGCCGTTCGCCACGCCCGTGGGCTAGGCAATCGTCCGAGAGTGAGAGGTGATTCTGCATTGATCGCCACCGCGAGGTGGTCGAACAGCGGCATCTCGTTGGCGTAGGCATCGGCCAGGGTCAGCAGCGTCACGACCGCGACGACAGGAGCGTGTCGAACGGCGTGCGGCGCCTCCAACATTTGTATGCTGACGAGGTGGTGACGGCCGATCGCCAGATGGTCATGGTTGGCTTTCTTCAGGCACAAAATTGCACCAACCTGCCTGCTTCCTGGCGCCATCCCGACTCGCGCACCGACTTCCTCAGCGCGGATTTCTATCGCGAGATCGCGTGTGTGCTCGAGCGCGGCAAGTTTCACCTCGCCTTCTTTGACGACCGGCTGGCGATGCCGGACCGATACGGCGGCGACCACGCGCACACGGTTGAGCACGGCATCCGCTGCGTGAAGCTCGACCCGATTGTCACCTTGATGACGATGGGCATGGCGACGACGCGACTGGGCCTGGGCGCCACGTATTCGACGACCTATTACGAGCCATTTCACGTCGCGCGCACGTTCGCGACCATCGATCTCGTGACTGGCGGACGAGCGGCCTGGAATGTTGTCACCTCGCTGAACGACGGCGAAGCGATGAACATGGGTCGCGACGAGGTGATGGAGCACGACCTGCGCTATGACCGCGCCGACGAGTTCATGGAGGTCGTCCTCGGCCACTGGGACACCTGGGAGGACGACTCGCTGATCGTCGACAAAGCCTCGGGCCGCTTTGCAGACGCCTCAAAGGTGCATCGCCTGGACCACGCGGGCGAGTTCTTTCGATCGCGCGGGCCGTTCACGGTGCCGCGCTCGCCGCAGGGTCACCCGGTGGTCATTCAAGCGGGGCAGAGCGGCCGCGGGCGCCAGTTCGCCGGACGCTGGGGCGAGGTCATTTTCACGACGTCACCCAACATCGCTTTCGGCAAGAAGGGCTACGCGGAGCTGAAGGACGAGGCGGCGCGAAACGGACGCGATCCGTCAAGCATGCTGCTGTGCAATCTGGTGACGCCGGTGAGCGCCGCCACGCTCATGGAGGCGGAGGACAAGATGGCGGTCATCCAGCAGCTGCCGCTGGAGATCGACCAGCTGTCTCTGCTCGCCGAGGCGCTGAACTTCGACTTCGCTGCCAAAGGGTTGGATGAGGAGCTCACCGACGCCGAGCTGGCCAGCTTTACCGGGATTCACACCATTCGCGACCGCGTGCTGGGGCTGAGCCACAAGAAGAATCCGACGGTGCGCGAGTTTATGCAGCTCTCGCATCGCGGCAGGCCGGATGACGCGATCGTGGGCGGTCCCCGCGAGGTGGCGAACCGGCTGGAGGAGCTCTTTTCCGAGCAGGTGTGCGACGGGTTCGTGGTCGGGGCGACGCACGTGCCGGGTGGCTACGCGGACTTCGTGGAACACGTGGTGCCCGAGCTGCAGCGGCGCGGGCTGTACCACACGGACTACACGGGTGCGACGTTGAGGGACAATCTGGGCCTGCCGCGGCCCGAGGTCGGCGCCTGGCGCGCCGCGGAGGCGACGTCCGCCTGAATCAGAAGCCGAGTTCCGCGGAGAGCTTGTAGCCGTCGGCGAGGTCGCGCAGCTTGTTCCATGTCGCGTCTTCCACGTCGATGCCATTGGCCGTACGATCCTGCTCCCGCAGGTGTTCGATCTCGCCGGGGTACAGCACGCCTGAAAAGCCCGAGGCCGGTGGCGTGTCTTTCAGGTAGCGCGCGAACTCGGCAACTTCGCGTTTGAAGTCCGCCAGTGGACGGAAGGCGGCCACGTCGAAGGCGGCCAGGAAGCAGCCGTCGTTGTGGCGGCCGCGAGGGTCGATGCCGAAGCCGAGCCCCGTCAACAAGCCGCACAGGATCTCGACGATGACGGACAGGCCGCTGCCCTTGTAGCCCTCCGTGGCGCCCAGCGGCAGCAGCGCACCGCCGTGCCGCAGGTCACCGGGATTGGTCGTCGGCTTGCCGGAGGCGTCGATCAGCCAGCCCTCGGGCACCGACTCGTTGCGCGAGACCGCCAGCGAGATCTTGCCGGCGGCGACCGCCGAGGTGGCCATATCCAGGAACAGCGGGCCATCGAGGTCCGACGGAATGGCGATCGAGAGTGGATTGGTCCCCAGCCGCGGCTCGCGACCCCCAAACGGCGCTACCTGCTTCGCCGAACGGCCGGAGTCCGCGGTGATCAGGCCAATCATGTCCGCGCGGGCCGCCATCAACGTGTAGCTCGCCAGGCGGCCGATATGCCCCTGGCGGTGGACCGTCGTGGCGGCCACGTGCGACTGACGGGCCTTGTCGATCGTCAGTTGCATGGCGCGCTCGGTGACGGTGTAGCCGAAGCCCCAGTGACCGTCGATCACCGTCGTGGTGGCCGACTCCTGCTCGATCGTCCACGGCGCGCCGGGCACGATGTGCCCCACCTGGATACGGTCGATATAGGTCGGGATCTGAATGATGCCGTGGGAATCGTGGCCGGCCAGGTTGGCGTCGATGCAGTGGCGCATGACGATCTCGGCTTCGTCGTCGTCGGCGCCGGCGGCTTCGAGGAGAGCCTTACCGATGCGGTGCAGACGGTCGGCGGCGACCCGCGGCACGACGGACTAACTGGACAGGGGCGCGTGTTCGGCGACCCCGTCCTTCTCGCCGTCGGCGACAGTCTCAACCTCAGAAGCGGTACTCGGAGGAGCCGTCTCCACCCGCACGGCGGGACCGTGCGACGGTCCGTAGCGGCGCGCGCGCTGCACCTGAAACACCAGGGCCCATACCGCCACCATGGCCCCAAGCACGGACAGCAGTTGTGCCTGGCTCAGGCCGAGCGCAAACGGAGTATCCAGCCGATAGAACTGGACGAAGAACCGGCACACCGAATACGCCAGGATGAAGACCCAGAACAGCATGCCGTCGCGTGGCAGCCGCGGATCCCAGTTGAAATGAATTCCTCGGCTACCGCGAACGAAGCCGCGCGCCAGCCAGACCAGCCCCGCGAAGATCAGCAGGTCCAGGATCAACTCGTAGCCGACGGCCAGGTGGACCGGGACATTGACTTCGCCGAGCGTGTTCGGGTTGGTATAGACGACGGCCAGCGGGAAACCGGTGGTATGCGTGCCGTGGTGCTCGCCATTGATGATGTCGCCGATGCGGCCGATGGCCATGCCCAGAATGAGCGGCGCGGCGGCGACGTCGGCCAGGCGTGGGACGTTGAGGTGCTTGTGCCAGGCGTACAGGGCGCCGGCGAGCGGGCCACCGACGATGGTGCCGTAGATCGCCAGGCCGCCCTCGTTGATCTTCAGGATCTGGATCGGGTCCCTGGCGTAGAAGTCCCACTGGTCGATGACGTGGAACAGGCGTGCGCCGATGATCGCGCCGATGACTCCCCACATGGCCACCGAGAAGGTGTCGTCTTCGGTGTAACCCGCGCACACCGCCCAGCGCACGGCGATCCAGATGCCAACCAGGGTGCCGACCGCGGTGAAAAAGCCGTGCCACGTGATCTGGATGGGCACGCCGCTCCACTGGAACAGCGTGGGGTCGATGTTGATGGTGATGTCGGCGATGGTTGGGATGGGAGGCGCCCTCCGAACGCGGATAATAACAGTGCTGTGGCGCTGTTTGACTGGGTCGGCCGCCGACGCGCGTCGGGCTCTGGGCCAAATGAAGCTGGTCGGGAGGTGCGCGTCGATGGGGGTCTGCTGCTGATCGAGAGCGCCCAGGGGGAGACGCTTGTTTCGGTCCGGTTGGACGCTGCGCGATCGGTCCGAGTGGTGCCGTTGTCGGGCGGCTCGCACCATGTCCAGGCGAGTGGTTGGCAGGTGACCCTCGCCCGGGCTGATGGCGACGTTCTGCTCGGCCCACCGCTGGCGAGCTGGCAGGCCGCCCGCGAGTTCGCGCGGCAGGTATGCACTGCGACGCGGCTGCCGCTGGACGAGCTGACGGAGCGGCTCTTCAGTCGAGTCGGCCGTCTCGACCTCTGACGGAGCTCTCACCTGCTGGGTCGGCGAGGCTGAGGTCGAGGTCCCACTCGGCGAGGGGCTGATAGCGGCCGTCGCGCAGCTCGAGATAGCTGATGCGATCGATCAACCAGCGTGTGTCGAGGGCCAGTTCAGTCGCCGCCGTAGACAGCAGGTCGTCGCGGTCGCGTTTGTAGCCATACCGAATACAGGTGATGTGCCACGGCCATTCGTGTCGACCGCCCATCTGCGTGTGCGTGCCGTCGAACAGGCGCCGCCGTGCGAGCTCGAGGGAATCCGTGTCGTGAACGCTGACGGCAAGCGGCGCTTCGCGATGGTCGAGCACGAACACCGCGCCCAGGCGGACCGCCACGGGCGCCCGGAACGCGTGCCGAACCTGAGCTTCGATGGCTGCCAGCGGCGCGTCGGGTGGTCGATAGCAGAGGGTGAGGTGGGGCGGCAAACGCGCGGCGTGGCGGGCGTCGTAGCGCTCGCGCCAGGCCTGGATCTGAGCGCCCAGGTCGCCGGGCACGACGGCGACGAGGACCCGACGCGGAACCGGGGGCTGCATACGTGAGGTACGGTATCTTTTGCTACACAGGACGTGCAGCCCCACCGCGAGCCGCTCTCGCCGGAGCGGTTTCTTACTGAAGCGGCGCAATTACATCAGACCTGGATTCGCCGCTTCGACGCCCAGCATCGACGTCGACCGCGACCGCCCGAAGTTGAGGCCGAGCGCCTGCGACTTGTGCGTCGCTTGCAGCTCGTACAGCGGCTGCAGCAAGAGGCTGACAATGATCCCCAGGAACTGTCGAACAAGCTGCGCGAGCTGAAGGAGTCGCCGCGCGAGGCTCGGCTGGTCGAGGGCGATCAGGCCTTTCTGGCAGCGCTGCGGTCGACGTGGGAAGCGGCGCAGTTGCCGCAAGCGTCCACGATCGCCGCGGGGGCGAACCCGCCGAAGCCGTCGGGGACGGTGGAATTCCGCTGGTGACCGACGCCCTGTTTTCGCCCGCGACCGCGGCGCCGCGGCGGGCGGAGCGCCGCGAGGCGCACGGCTTCACCCTCGTGTGGCTGCGGGTGCCGCTCTTCTGGCGGCTGCTCGGCGTCAACTTGATCGTCGTGCTCGGTGGCGCCCTCGTCGGCACGTGGCTGACGCAGCGGCTGGTCTTGAACGGCTCGTTCACGCCGTTCACCCACGCGCTGCTGGTGCTCGCCGCGCTGTGCCTGTCCGCGGGCCTGACCATGCTGTTGCTGCGCGAAACATTCCGTCCGATCCACTCGCTGCGCGAGGCCACGCGTCGTTTCAACGCGGGCGATCACTCCGCGCGCGCCACTCTGGCGCCGCTGACGGACCCGGACGTGGCGGCCCTGGTCCTCGACGTCAACACGCTGTGGGACCGTCTGGAAGCCGACGCGGCCACGATCCGTGACAAGACCGAACAGGCCGAACGGCTGGCCGCGCAGGTGATCATGGCTCAGGAGGAGGAACGCCGACGCGTCGCCCGCGAGCTCCACGACGAGGCGGGTCAGGCGTTGACGGCGGTGATCATCGGCCTGGAGCGCGGGTTGGCGAGCATGCCCGAGGTGTACGCCGCCGACCTCCCGATCCAGCCGCGTCAATTGATCTCGAACCTGCGCGACCTGGCCGCGCAGACACTCGACGAGGTGCGCAAGCTGGCGCTCGAGCTGCGCCCGTCGGTGCTCGACGACCTGGGACTGGTCGCCGCGCTGCGCCAGTATGTGCGCGCCACCGAAGAGCGCTCCGGACTCCAGGCTCAGTTGACGGTTGCGGGCTGGGACGAAAACACCGACGCACGGTTGCCGGCCGAGATTGAAACAGCCCTATTCCGCATCGCCCAGGAGGCACTGACGAATGCGATCCGACACGCGCGCGCGCAGTCGGTGCAGGTGCGGCTGCGGCGGACCGCCGAGACGGTGACACTCGAGGTGCGCGACGACGGTATCGGGCTCGGCGCGGCGCAGTCGGCGTCCAACGGCGAGCACCTGGGCATGTTCGGGATGCGAGAGCGCGCGCGCTTGCTCCGCGGCGAGCTGGTGGCGACGCCGGTGTCGCCGCGCGGCACCCTGGTGCAGGTCAGCGTGCCATTGTGATCCGAGTCTTGCTCGCGGACGACCACACGATCGTGCGTCAGGGCGTGCGGTTGTGTCTGGAAGCGATGGGCGACATCGCGGTGGTGGCCGAGGCCGAAGACGGCCAGGAGGCAGTTCAGCTCTCGACGCAGCTGCGACCGGACGTGGCCGTTGTCGACCTGACCATGCCTCGGTTGAACGGCGTCGAGGCGATCCGGCAGATCAAACGCGACGTGCCTGAGACCGAGGTGGTCGTGCTGTCGGTGCACGACAGCGAAGCCTACGTGGTGCAGGCGCTGCGCGCTGGGGCGGCGGGGTACGTGCTGAAGCGGAACGCGGCGACCGAGCTTGCAGCGGCGATCCGCGCGGCGCACGATGGACAGGCGTACCTGCATCCCGCAATTGCGCGGCGGGTGATCGACGACTACCTGTCGCGGATTCACGCCTCGGAGGACGCGGTCTCCGAGCCCCACGATCGGCTGACGCCGCGCGAGCGTGAGGTCCTGCAGCTCGCGGCCGAGGGTCACAGCACGCGGGCGATCGCCGGCTTGCTGTGCCTGAGCACCAAAACGGTGGAGCATCACCGCGCGAGCATCATGACCAAGCTGGGGTTGCACGGCCAGACGGAGCTGGTCAAATACGCGATCCGCGCCGGGCTGGTGGAGTCAGCGTAGGGCCCGTAGAGGGAGTGCGCTTAGCAGTCCGTACGCCGCGGGCTGCCTTGCAGGGCTACGTCTTCCACGCGCCAGCCGGCGGCGATCTTGCGCAGCGTGTAGCTCTGGTCGCTTTCTTCGCGGACGCAGCGCACGTGGCGCTCCTGGTTGTCGACCTCGTCGTAGGTCCAGACCTCGTGCGTGGTGATGTCCACGTCGCCCGCGTCGCCAGGGGTGGTCGACAGCACTTGCAGCTGGTAGGGCGTGCCGCCGGCCAGGTGCAGCCCGCCGGAGATCAGATGCTCGGCCTCGGTGCGCTCGAACGCCAGCGCGTCGGAGCTGAAGGCATCGGTCAGGGCTTTGAGCTTGCCTTCGCTCGGGTCCTTGTAGGCCTCGAACACCAGGTCCAGCGAGCGGCGTAAGGCCATCTCCGGCTCGCTGGTCTGAGCCACGGCGGTCACCGTCGCCGCGGCGCTCACGCGCACGATCGCGGTCAGCGACGCCTGGGCGGCGACCAGCTCGGTTTCGGCGACGTCGGCGCGATTTTCCGCCAGGCGGCGGGCGGAGTCCTGCTGCCGCGCCCACAGCACAACGCCGACCACGGCTCCGAGCACCAGCAGGACCACGACCAGCGGAATCAGCCGCCGCAGTGGGCTGGGCTCGACACCCGCGACGCGCATATCCGTTATGCAGTAAAGCATGTCGCTTGCTGTGCGAGTTCGGACCGCCGCGTTGCTGGCGCCCGTGGTGCTGCTGGCGTCGCTCGCCTGCGCTGGACTCAGCACCGCGTACGCCAATCGCTTCGGTCCACCCTGGCAGTCACGCGTGAGCGTCGATACCGCGACACTGTACGCACAGGCGGACCGCACCTCGGCGGTGGTCGGGCCGTTGTCGCGCGGGAAGCTCGTGGTCGTGGTCAATGAGTCGACCGCGCCCGACGGCACCGCGTGGACGCAAACGCCCGACGGCTGGCTCACCTCCAATCAGGTCACCGAAGAAACCGAGCCATGGATCGCCGAGGTCACCGTGCCAAGCGTGTCGATCTACGCTCGGCCGAACACCGGCGAGCCGATCCGCCGCACGGCCAAACGTGGCGACCTGCTGCGCGTGACGGGTGCCTCGCCCGGCATCGACGGCGACACGAGCGTGTGGTGGTCGACGACGGAGGGCTACGTGGCGCTGCGCACGTTGAGCGAGTCGACGTCCGACTGGGCCAAAGGTTGGACGTTGCCCTCGGCGGACGCCGCGCCGAACGGATGGTGGGGTACGTTTCGATCCCAGGCCAACGTGCGCGCGGCGGCTTCGACGAAGGCGCCCATCGTCGGCACGCTGGGGCCGGGGGATCGCGTCAAAGTCCTGGAGGAGGTCGCCGGTGACGCGGTGAGTGGCAACCCTACCTGGTACCGCATCGATGGCGGCAGGTACGCGGGAGCCGTGGTGCACTCCTCGCTGGTCACGCGCATGGCCCCGCCCAAGCAGGTCGTCGTAGATCGGCCGGCCGATGCACCGGCGGGCCTCGGGACGATCGTGATCTCGCGCTCAGCGTCGTCGCTCACGTATCTCGACGCCGACAACCAGCCACAATTCACGACCTACGTGAGCCTGGGGCGGGCAGGCGTCGAGACGCCCGAAGGCGAGTATTCGACCATGGGCAAGTACCGGTTCGACAACATGAGCTCGGCGACGGTCTCGAACGCCGACCATGACTACTTCCTGCCCAACGTGCCGTTCGTGCAGTACTACCTGGATGGCGGCTACGCGATACACAGCACGTACTGGCATGACCAGTTCGGGCTCACGGAGAGTCAGGGGTGTATCAACCTGACGTGGGCGGACGGCGCGTACCTGTTTGGCCTGACGCAGCCGAAGGTCGCGGACGGGAACATCGCCCGCTGGGCGATCGGCGACGTCAAGGCGACGCCGGTGATGATCGTTCAGTAGCGCGCGGCGGAGGCTACGCGGACGAGGCGGCGGCCACCTGGCGCTGGGTCTCGGCCAGCAGGATGGCGGCTGGCTCGCGGCTCAGCAGGCTGGTGAAGCGATCCAGGTGGGTTTCGGTGAAGTTGACGATGGCCAGCTCGCCGCCGGCGTCCAGGGTGATCTCGGGCAGCGTGGCCGCCGGGTAGACCACCAGCGACGAGCCGATCACCAGACACAGGCGCGCGCGGGCGTGGAGCCGTTGGGCGGCTTCGATGGCCGCCACTGGCAGAGCCTGGCCGAAGGAGATCGTCGCCGCTTTGAGCATGCCGCCACAGGCGGTGCAAGGCGGGTCGGCCTCGCCGGACTCGACGCGCGCGTGCACCGACGGCCGATCGAAGCGCGCGCCGCACTGCAGGCAGACGATCCAGTGGGCGTTGCCGTGCAGCTCCACGACGTGCGCTTCGGGCACGCCGGCTTTCTGATGCAGCCCGTCGATGTTCTGGGTGACCACGCCGCTGACCAGGCCAGCCTGGAACCACTCGGCGATAGCCGCGTGCGCGGCGTTCGGCTCGGCGGCGGCCAGGGGCGGGTACGTGTGCAGTCCGCGACGCCAGGATTCGCGGCGCATCTCGGCGTCGTTCAGATAGTCGGCGTAGTCGATGGGCGCGTAGCGCGTCCAGATCCCGCCGGGGCTGCGGAAATCGGGGATGCCCGACTCGGTGCTCACGCCGGCGCCGGTGAAGACGACGGTGCCGCCCTGGCCGACGTCCAGCAGCAGCTCCGCGAGGCGCTCGGCGTCAGTCACGGCCGAACCAGTTCACGGGAAGTCGGGTGGGGCTGGCATCGGCTCGAGCTGAGATGCGCACCAGCCCGCCGCGCTCAACAGGCGCGCCTCCTGCCAGGGCAGCGCGGCCAGCTGGATCGCCAGCGGCAGGCCGTCTGGCTGGACCACGCCGCTGGGCAGGCTCAGACTGGGGAAGCCGACCAGGCTGAACGGCGCCTGCAGCGACGTGTCGCCGGTGGTCTCGCGGCCGGGGGCGACGTCGACGGCGGTCGGCAGCAGCAGGGCGTCCACCCGCTCGCAGGCACGGCGCATCGACTGGCGGATGCGTCGACGCAGCCGCTGGGCGTGCACGTAGGTGACACCTGGCAGCAGGCGGCCCACCTCGACGTACGCGCGAAGGCGAGGCTGATGGGCGCCCGGGTACTGCTCGAGAAGCTGCCAGTGCACGCCCGCCACCTCCGTCTGCATGATCACGTGGTGCACGGCCAGGATCAGCTCGAGCGGCTCGCCGAACGAGACCTCGGCCACCTGCGCTCCGGCGGCTTCAAAGCGTCGGGCGACCGCCCGCGTGTGGTCGCGCAAGCGTGGGGTGGCGTGCTGCAGCGCCTCGCGGACCAGACCCAGGCGGGGCGGCGTGGCGGCCGCCTCAGGTTCCCACACAAACGGCGGCTGGGCTTCAACCGAATGTGGGTCGGCGGGGTCGTGACCGGCGATCGCCTCGAGAACCAGGCCGCAATCGGCCACCGAGCGGGCGAGCAGGCCGACGTGGTCGACGCTCCATGCCAGCGGCAACACGCCCCGTTTGCTGACCCGGCCGTAGGTGGGTTTGAAGCCAACGACGCCGTTGTAGGCGGCGGGTCGCAGCACCGAGCCGGCTGTCTGGCTACCGAAAGCGACGGGTACGAGTCGAGCGGCGACGCCAGCCGCCGAGCCGCTGCTCGAACCGCCCGGTGTGCGATCGGCCTGCCACGGGTTGCGCGTGCGCGATGGATCGGCGTGCGCGAACTGGGTAGTGACCATTTTGCCGAGCAGGATGGCCCCGGCCGCCATGAGTCGGGCGACGGGCTCGGCGTCGCGTGTCGGAACGCGACTGCGGTATGGGCCGAAGCCGGCGCTGGTCGCCAGGTCGGCGGTGTCGAAGATGTCCTTGGCGCCGAAGGGCACGCCGTGGAGGGGGCCGACGTCGGCGCCGCCGGTGAGCAAGCTTTCGGCAGCGCGCGCGGCGGTCAACGCCCGCTCGGCGTCGAGGGTGACCCATGCCTGGACACGCGGGTCCACGGAGTGGGCGCGCTCGAGCAGGGCCTGGACCAATTCGACCGGGGAGATTTCGCGAACGCGGATAGCCGCGGCGGCCTGGCTGAGGGTCAGCTCGTGCAGGTTGGTGCCGACGGTCACGGCTCGTTGCCCGCGGGATCGAGCGACTCCTGGGTTACACGCCAGACGGCGGTAGCCGCCAGTTGCAGCGCGGCCTGGAGGGTGGCTTCGGCGGCGCGATCCTCGCCATAAGTTTCCATCGCGGCACGCCGCAGCTCGGTGAGGACGGCGTCGCGGGCAGGGTCATCGTCGGGCACGGTTGTGGTGGCAATGCTACGCTGACCCGCCGCGGCGCGGTGCGTGCTGGCATTCAGGTCCCGGGCGGGCAGTCCGTGCGGTGGGTGGCGCCGAGCTGGACCTGGTCGACCGTCCAGTTCTGGCCGTTCTGCGCCAGGACGTAGGTCTGATCGCTGTCTTCGATGAAACAGCGCTGCCGCTGGTCGTCGTCATTGCGCTCGTCATACAGCCAGCGCTCAGTGGTGTGGACCTGGGCATGCTGCTGGTCCGTCAGCTCGGGTGGCGAAGCGTCGACGTTGAATGTCGAGGCTCCGCCCAGGTGCAGACCCGACGCGCGCAGGTAGTCGGCTTCCGGTTTGACCGCGTCCAGCGCGGAGGGCGAAAACAGGTCTGAGAGCTGGTCGTAGCCCGCGCCGGTCGGGTCTTGAAAGACGTCGAAGAGGCGGCCGAGGATGCGCTCGAGCGCGCGTTGGGGCTCGTTCGCGGCGGCGACGGCAGTCGCGGTGGCCGCGGCCGCCGCGACCCGATCCTGGGCGATGGCCGTCAACGAAGCTTCGGCGCGCGCCGCGCGCGCCTGCGCGGCTTCTGCCCGATCCAGTGCGGGCTGCAGCTCTGCTTCGGCGAGCCGCGCGCGAGCGCTTTGCTGGTCGAGCCACATGACGGCTGCCACTGCCAGAACGATCAGCAGCGCGAGCGGGAACAGCACCGCGAGCAAGCGACGTCGGAAGCGCCTCATGACCTTCCAGGTACTCTATCCGCGGAGTCTGCGCGGTGGATCGAACTGCTGAGTCGAGTGCGATGCGGCTCCTGGCGGACGAGGAAACGTGGGCGCGTCGCGAGCTGACGCGAGCCAGTCGAGCGTGGTGGACGGCGTCCCTTTCGGGGCGACGGGGCGACTACCGGCGCATGGAGGCCGCTGACCGCGCGGTGAACCGGCACTACTCGCGCCATTCGGTTCTGGGTCGCGTGCAGAAGCTTTTGGAAGCGAGCGAGCTCGACCCGCTCACACGACGCCGACTCGAGCGGCTGGCGCTGGCGTACCGTGCCAAACAGGCGCCGATTCAGGTCCTGGACCGCATCACTCGCGCCGAGGCGGCCGTCCAGCAGACGTACAGTACGTTTCGGGCCGAGTTCGAGGGCCGTTCGTGCTCGGACAACGAGCTTGAAGACGTGCTGCGCGGCTCTGTCGATTCGAGCCGCGTGCAGGCCGCCTGGGAAGCACGCAAGCAGATTGGTCCGGTCGTCGCTGACGACCTGCGAGAACTGGCGCGGCTCCGAAATGAAGCTGCGCGTTCGATCGGCTACGTCGATCACTGGCACGCCTCGCTGCTGCTCGACGAGCTGGACCCCGAGACGCTGTTGACCACCCTCGATCAGGTCGAGGTCGCGACGCGCAGGTCCTTTCGAGCGATGAAAGGCGACCTCGACCGACTTCTGGCGCGACGCTTCAAAGTCGGCCAGCGTCAGCTGCGACCCTGGCACTACGCCGACCCGTTCTTTCAGGAGACGCCGGAAGTCTTTGCGCCACCCGCCGATCCGCTGTATGCCGAGCGTGACGTCGTGGAGCTGGCGGCGGAAAGTTATCGTCAGCTGGGTTTTGCCAGCATCGACGCAATCCTCCAGCGCAGCGACCTGTATCCACGCGAGGGTAAGAACCAGCACGCGTACGCGGTTGATATCGACCGTGAGGGTGACGTGCGGACCTTTCTCAACGTCGAGCCGAACGCGCGCTGGATGGGCACGCTGCTCCACGAGCTCGGCCACACGATCTACCAGGACGGCATCGATCGGACCGAGCTGCCGTTCGACCTGCGCGACGACCCGCAGGGCTTTCTCAACGAAGGCTTCGCCATGTTTTGCGAGCAGCCCACGCACAATCCGGTCTGGCTGCATGAGATGCTGGGGCTGCCGACCAGTGAGGCCGACACTCTGGCGCCGCGGCTCGTGGCGCAGGAGACGGCGTCGCTCCTGGCATTTGTGCGCTGGTGCCTGACCATCGTGCATTTCGAGCGGCAGTTTTATGCCGACCCGGAGCAGGACCTGAATCGGCTGTGGTGGGACCTCGAAGAACGCTTTCAGGGCATTCCTCGGCCGGAGCGCCGCGATGCGCCCGATTGGGCGGCCAAGATCCACGTGGCCACCGCGCCGGTCTACTACCAGAAGTATCTGTTGGGGCGGCTCTTTTCAGCGCAGCTGACGCGCAAGATGGACACCGACCTGGGCGGCTGGTGGCAGGGTCGCTCGCGGTCGGGCGAGTACGTCAGGCGCGAGCTGTTCATGCCGGGGGCACGCTATCCGTGGGCGGAGCTGGTGGAGCGGGTGACGGGCGCCCCGCTCGGGGTCGAGGCGCTC
This sequence comes from Chloroflexota bacterium, assembly GCA_019247515.1. Lineage (GTDB taxonomy): Bacteria > Chloroflexota > UBA6077 > UBA6077 > CF-72 > CF-72. The sequence goes on from JAFAOS010000084.1 coordinate 19,810, forward strand.
GCCGCCACGGTGCAATGGACACGGGCAAAGTGAAGTCCCCACAGGGGACCCATCGGGGAGACGGAACGGGGCGTCAGTTTTTGTGGTCCACGGGCCGCGCGGCGTCGGGCGCGGCTCTGGCGGCGTCGGCGGGTTGGGCGACGACCCAGAGCCGGTCCGAGTAGTCCTGGGCCACGGGATTCCACTGGCCGGCGCAGGTCATGAGCGTGAGCCTGCCGGTCTTCGTGGCATCGGTCGGCGAGGTGTCCTCTTCCGGCAGCACCTCGGTTTCGGTGACGACGAAGTCATAGGCCTGCCCGCGCGAGTTGGCCACGACCGCGTCGCCAACCTGGAGCTGGTCGAGGTGGTCGAACACGTTGTAGCCGGGCGCGCCGCGCACGTGGCCGACCAGCACGCTGTTGCCGAGGGTGACGTTGGCCGTCCCGCGCACCTGGCCTACGACAAACAGCGGCGGCTCCCAGTCGACGGGCACGACGCCGGAGTGCAGCTTCAGCCGCGGGATGTCGATGGAGTAAATCGGTCCGGGTTTCGCGGGTGGCGCCTGTGTCGGCGGATGGGCCTTGCCGACCTGACGACCGAAGGCATCCGAGACCGTGAGGTTCGGCGAGTCGATGACTTCGTCGGTAGTGACGAAGTCGAGAGACACGTCCAGGTCTGAGCCCGCGTCGGGTCCGTCAAAGCTCAGGCTCAGCATGCCGCTGGCTTGAGTCCCGTCGAGCACGGAGGGCGTCGTGGTTTCCAGCTTGTAGCCCGGGAGCCAGTTGGTCGGTAAACCCACCGTCACCCGATCGCTGTGCTGCTCGGTTGGGTTGTGGACGGTGAGCGTGAGATGGACGTGGGCGCCAGGTTGGGGCGGGTCGTCGAACGTGAAGGCCGAATCGGTCAGCTTCAGGTCTGAAATAGACGGCGTGGCGGTAGGCGCTACCGCGATCCTGGCGTTGAGCGCGATGGGCGTGCTCAGTTGCGGAGGGGCGTAGACCTGCGCCGGGTTCGCCGAAGCGGGCTGGGCGGTCGACAGCGGCCCGGCGGGTTGCGCGGCCGCTATCTGTGTGGGCGCTGACGCGGGCAATTGCGTCGGCGGCAGGGACGCCTGGGTCGGCGGCGCCGATACGTTGACGTTGGACTCGGGAGCTGGCGTCAGCCAGATCGGCGTCGGAGCTTCGGCGTTCCGCTCGGCACGCGCTGCCTCGGGCGAGTCCTGCCAACGCACGCCCGAGTACCACGGCACGGCGACGATGGCCGCGCCGACCAGCAGCACGCCCAGCCCGGTTGCCAGGATGACCAGGCTGGGGCGCGGCCGTGGCATGCCGGGCTAGTGGCGCTCGCGACGGCGGAGTGCCACTCCGCCACCAACGATGACCACGCCCACGGCGAGAACGATGAATCCGAGCTCAGACGGAATACCGCCGCCACGCGGCGCGGTGGTCTGGGCCGCGGCCGGCGCGGCGCCCGGCACGGCGGCAGCGGGAGTGGAGGTCGCGACTGGCGCTGACGGAGCGGACGGCGCCACTGGCACGGCCGGCACCAGCGTCGCCACGGTCAACGGAGTGGGCGTGGCGGGCAGCGCCGGCGCTGGCGTGGAGGTGGCCACGACCGCGGGCGCCGTCGTGGCGGTCGCCGTCGGCACCGTGGTCGGCGTCGGCGTACACGGGGCGGGTGTCGGCAGCACCGGAGTCGGGACCTGGCCCCTGACGGGTGTTGGCGCGACGTTCAGGTACACCGGCACCTGGAGCACGCCTTCAGCGTTGCCCACCGAGGACCTGGCGTACACGTAAATCGTTCGCCCACCGTTGCCGCTGGGCAACGCGGGGGTACGCAGTGAGAAACCCGCGTTCGCAAACTGTGACCCAGCTGATGCCTGGGGATTCGGTTGGCCGAGCAAGGCATTGCCGAGCGCCGTTCCGCCAGCGTCGCGGTTACCGAGATACACGCTGACGGACGAGATGCCGGTGCCAGATGTCGCGCCCGTGTCGTAGGCGATGCCATTGATGTTGATCTGCGTCCCCGAGATCAGGGTGTCATACGGCGCCGGATTCTCCAGCTCGATGTGCACGCCGACTTTCGGAATCACGCAAGGGATCGCGGTTGCCGTCGGTCCGCTCTGCGGCGGCGGTGTGGGAGTGGAAGTGGCGGCCTGGGCGAGCGTGTCGGCCGCGGCCACACCGGCACTTGAAAGGAAGGCGAGTACGAGGAACAGGGACGTCGTGGTCCGAAGGAACAGAGCCACCAGCTACGCGACCTCCGTCGGATGAGTCAAGAAACCCGTTTCAGCAGCACAGAGTACCCCTTTGACCCTTCGCGTGGGGGCGGCCACAATTGAGCGTCCGTGGCCGCACGCCCGTCCATCACCGCTTTTTTCCCCTGCTACAACGACGCGGGCACCATCGCCAGCATCGTGGTCACGGCCGATCGTACGCTGCGCGAGCTAGCCGACGACTACGAGATCATCGTCGCCAATGACGCCAGCACCGACAACAGCGCGACGATTCTCGACGAGCTGAGCGCCAGGTATCCGCGGCTGCGCGTCATCCATCACGCGACCAATCATGGCTACGGCGGCAATCTGCGGAGCATGTTCGCCATCGCCACGAAGGACCTGATCTTCTACACGGACGGCGACGCGCAATACGATCCGGCCGAGCTCAGCAAGTTGTATGCGCGGCTCGGGCCCGATGTCGACGTGGTGCAGGGCTGGAAGATCGAGCGCCATGACCCGCTGCATCGCAAGATTATTGGACGTCTTTACCACCACTTCGTCAGGTGGTGGTTCGGCTTGCATCTGCGCGATGTGGACTGTGATTTCCGACTCTTCCGACGGCACGTGCTCGAGAGCTTTCCTCTCGAAAGCGACAGCGGCTGTATCACAGTTGAGATGATGACGCGCGTGGAGCAGGGCGGCTTCCACGTCATCGAGGTCCCCGTCCATCACTATTTTCGCGCGTATGGACAGAGTCAGTTCTTCAATTTCGGGCGCGTGGCCAGGACTTTGCAGGAGCTCACTTCGCTGTGGATCGAGCTGAAATTGTTGCGCAGTCGAGACGTGTCGGGCTCCGCGACGCCTCCGCGAGCGGCCGCGTGAGGCCTTTTTACGAAAACAGGCACGTCCTGGTGACAGGCGGGCTGGGGTTTATCGGTTCAAATCTGGCGATCAGGCTGCTGCAGCTTGGCGCCATGGTGACTGTCGTCGACAGCCTGATTGCCGAAACAGGCGGCAATCCGTTCAACATCGACCCGGTTCACGATGACCCGCGCCTCACGGTGCGGACCGTCGACGTGCGTGATGTGCTGGCCATGGAGCGTCTGGTCCGCAACCAGGCGCTCATCTTCAACCTCGCCGGCCAGGTCAGCCACATCGACTCGATGCAGGACCCTTTCACCGATCTCGAGATCAACTGCCGCAGTCAACTGGCTTTGCTGGATACCTGTCGGCGAGTAGCGCCCGAGACGAAGGTCGTCTTTGCCAGCACGCGCCAGATCTATGGGCGGGTGCCCGAGGAGCAGCTGCCGGTCGACGAGCGCCAGCCACCCAACCCGGTCGACGTCAACGGCATCAACAAGCTCGCGGGCGAGCGGTACCACGTCCTCTACAACAACGTGTACGGCATTCGCACCAGCGTGCTGCGGCTGACGAACACCTACGGTCCGCGCATGCTGGTCAAGAACAATCGCCAGACGGCGATTGGCTGGCTCATCCGTCAGGTCATGGACGGTGAGACGATCACGATCTTTGGCGACGGCCTGCAGCTACGCGACTTCACGTTTGTCGAGGATGCCGTCGAGGCTTTTCTGATGGTTGGCGCCAACGATGCCGCCAACGGGCAGGTGTTCAACGTCGGGGCCATCGAGCCGGTCAGCCTGCGCGAGCTGGCGGAGCTGCTGATCGAGGTGTGTGGCTCGGGCCGCTTCGAGCTGATCCCGTTCCCGCCTGAACGCAAGGCGATCGACATTGGTTCGATCTATGTCGACGATCGCAAGCTGCGGCGCGTCCTGAAGTGGCGGCCGCGAGTGGACATGCGCGAGGGGCTGTCGCGCACGATCGACTTCTACCGCGCCCACCGCGACGAGTACTGGGTTCTGCCAGCACCCGCGACCGTATGAACAGCCGCCAGGTGGCGTTCAACGTGCTGGCGCCGGGCGTTCAGTCCATCCGCGGCGAGCTCGACACAGCCATCGCGCGGGTGCTCGATTCGGGCTGGTTCCTGATGGGCCCGGAGCTGCAAGCCTTCGAGCGCGAGTTCGCCGCGTATCACGGCACCGAACAACACGCCGTCGGCCTGGGCTCGGGAACGGACGCGCTGCGGATCGGGCTACTGGCGCTCGGAATCCAGCCCGGCGACGAGGTACTGGTGACGGCCAACGCCGGTGTGCCGCCAGTCGCCGCCGTGGTCGCCGCGGGGGCGCGACCCGTGTTCTGCGACGTCGATCCGCACACGCACACGCTGGACCCGGATGAGATCGATCGACGCGTCACGTCGCACACGACGGGCATGGTGGTCGTTCACCTGTACGGGCACCCCGCGGACATGCCCGCGATTGGCGAGCGTGCGCGGCGCTACGGCATGAAAGTGCTGGAGGACTGCGCGCAGGCGCACGGCGCGCGCCTGAACGGCCGGCTGGTGGGCACGTGGGGAGATGCGGGCGCGTTCAGCTTCTATCCGACCAAGAATCTCGGGGCGCTCGGCGACGCGGGCGCGCTGTTGAGCGCGGATCCGTCGGTCGCCGAACGTGCGCGTCTGCTGCGAATGTATGGCTGGAAACGCAAGTACGTCAGCGAGTTGCACAGTACCGTCTCGCGGCTGGATGAGCTCCAGGCGGCGATGCTGCGCGTCAAGCTGCGGCATCTCGACGACTGGAACGCCGTGCGGGTCGACCTCGCCGAACGCTACCTCGAAGGGCTGCCGGAGTGGCTTGTCGGCCCGCCCAGGGGCGGGGTCTTCCACCTGTTCGTGGTCCAGGCGCGCAACCGCGACGCGCTCAAGGCCCACCTGGCGGACTCGGGCGTCGCCACGGACGTGCACTACCCGTTGCCGGCGCACGAGCAGACGCCGTACGCGGAGCTGGCCAGGGGTCCCTTGCCGACGACCGAGCGTCTGGCCCGCGAAGTTCTGAGTTTGCCGATGTACCCCGAGCTTTCGACCGAGAACGTCGATTACGTCCTGAAGGCGCTGCGAGTGTATGGAGCGTGAGCAGTACGCGATCATGGCGCGCCAGGAGGAGCGCCACTGGTGGTACACGGGCATGCGTCGCGTGGCGCTGGCAGTGCTCGACGACGCCCTGGATAGCCGCCAGGGCCAGAGCCTGCGGATCCTCGACGCCGGCTGCGGCACTGGTGGGACAACGCGCGCGCTGTGCCGCTTCGGCGAGGTCTTCGGGGTCGACCTCGCCTGGGAAGGGCTGCAACCGGCCCGCGAGCGTGGCCTGAACCGCCTGGCGCGGGCGACGGTTGAACGGCTGCCGTTCGCCTCGGCGAGCTTCGACGCGGCGACGAGCTTCGAAGTGGTCTATCACCTGGGTGTCGGCAACGACATCCGTGCCTTTCAGGAAATTCGACGCGTCCTCAAGTCGGGCGGCGTGTTTCTGCTGCGCGTCCCAGCTCACGATTGGCTGCGCGGCGAACACGACCGCCTGGTGCATACACGCCATCGCTACTCGCCTGACGAAGTACACGGCAAGCTCGAGGCGGCCGGATTTCAAATTGACCGGCTGAGCTGGGCCAACACCGTCCTGTTCCCGCCGGCGGTTGCCAAACGGCTGCTCGAGCGCGTGCAAAGTGCCACCGACGACGCTGAGCCGGACCTCTGGCAACCGCCGGGCGCGCTCAACAGCGTGCTCGAAAGCGCGATCGCCATCGAATCACTCGCTATTCCGCACCGCGTGCCGCTGCCATTCGGCCTGTCGATCCTGGCTGTCGCTCGGGCGATGTGACCTCGACGCTCACGCTGTCCGTCGAACGAGCCAGTCGCGGCACGCGCCGCGCGCGCGGCGGCTCGGTGGGAGACCTCGGCGCGCTGCTGGTGTTGGCCGTCTGCGCGCTGGTCTTGCATCGCGACGGTCTGGCCGGCGGGCCAGCTTTCTACGAGCTGGATACGCGTCTGTTTTATTTCCCGTTGGCCGCCTGGCTCAGCCAGCAGCTCCACGCCGGCGCTTTCCCGCTCTGGCTTCCGGGCATCTTCACCGGCTACCCCATCTTTGCCGATGGGGAGCTCGGAATTGCGTATTTGCCACAGGTGGGATTGCTGGCGATGCTGCCCGCGGACCTGGCGATCGTCTGGCTGCGCGTCCTGCACGTGTTTCTGGCCGGTGCTTTCACCTTCGCCTATCTACGAGTGCTGCGCCTGGACACATTGCCCGCGCTGGGCGGAGCGTTGGTGTTCGCCTTCGGCAGCTTCATCAGCGCCCAGATGCACCACGAGAACGTGGTGCGCTCGGCCGTCTGGTTGCCCGCGGTGTTGCTGTGTCTGGACCGGGCCGTGCGAGAACCTGGCTTCGGACGTTGGGTGACGTGGACCGCGGTCGGCGCGCTGGCGTTCGCGATGGCAGCGCTGGGCCTACACGTGCAACCGGTGCTGATGACTGCGATGGCGCTCGGCATGTACGCGGTTTTCCGCGCGCTACTCGCCGGCCGCGCGGCACTGTCACCGCTGGCGAGTGGCGCGGTGATGGTGTGCGGCGGGCTGGGACTCGCCGCCGTGCAGTGGCTGCCGCTGGGCGAATGGGCCCTGGCCTCGTCGCGCAGGGCGGGTGTGGACTACGAGTTTGCGAGTGCCTTTGCCCTGCCGCCCGCGAACTTGCTGAGCCTCATTTTTCCGTACTTCTATCGGTTATCGGACGCCACGACGTGGTGGACGTTGTGGCAGCAATGGGAAGTCGAGCTGTACGTCGGCATCCCCACGCTGGCCCTGGTGTGTGTTGGCCTGGTCTTCGGCAGACGCGTCGAGGTGGTCTATTTCGCGGTGCTGGGGGTGGCCGCGGTGTGGATCGGGATGGCCGAGTACGCGCCGCTGTTCAACCTGCACCAGCTGCTCTGGGAGTTGCCGGGCTTTTCATTTCTCCGCGCGCCAGCTCGATTCAGTTACCTGGTTGTCTTCGCTTGCGCCTGCCTGGCTGGCGTCGGCCTGCAGGCTCTGGGTCACCAGCGCCGGCGTGTGCCGAAGGCGCTGGTCGGCGGCGTACCGGCGGCGCTTGTCCTTGGCGGGGCACTGGTGGGGCTGCCCGCGTGGCGCGGTTGGCTCGCCGCCGAGCCCGATCGCGCTGTGCAGTGGGCACAGACGACCTACCTGGCCACCCGCGCGCAGTATCCCATCGACCCGCAGCTGGTGGTGGACGGTTTCCTGACGTCGCTGGACCTGACGACGATCAAGACCGCCTGGTCGCTGGTGCTGCTGGCGATGACGGCGCTGGCCTTTGTCGGTTGGTGGCTCGTTGGGCCCGGGCGCACCGCTCTCGCGCAGACGATCTTCGTCGGGCTGCTGGCGGTTGATTTGCTGGTCTTCGCCTTCGACTTCCATCCGCGGCTGCCGCTGGTCAGCCTCACGCCGACCCTCCAGGCTGCCGCCGATCAGCGGGTGTTGATGCGCGATTCCAACGATTTCCCAGACCTGCAGCCCGATCAGCTCCTGGCCGAGGGCATCCCGACGACCGACGGTTACAGCTCGCTGCCGGCGGAGCGTCATCTGGAGCTGGCATCCGCCACGAGCGCTGACCCCCGCCTGCTCGACCTGTGGAGTGCGCCGCTGATCCTCGAGCCCACGGACCCGGCGGACGCCGTGGACGTGGATGGCGTGCATTTTCGGTCGCAGCACCCGCTCGCGGTCGGCTTCGGCGGTTCGACACCGCAGGTCCTGAACCTGCCGGCGAGGGCTGGCACCGGGCTGCGGCTGATCGGCACGTTGAGCTACGCCTACAACGTGCCCCAGGGCCAGACGCTCGCCACGCTGAGCGTCGGCGGTGGCGTGCTGCCGATTCGCGCCGGTATCGAGCTATCGGAGCGGGCGTACGACCGCCGCAGTCTCAGCGGCCTGGTCCAGCACCAGAAGGCGCACGTTGCGTTCGATTTCGAGGAGACGACGCCGCAAGGCGAGGATTACATCGCCCACCTGTACCAGGCAGACTTGCCCGTCGCGTTGCCGCCCGGCGCCGCGGTGACGTTCACGCCCACGAACCCGTCCGTGCAGGTCGAGATCGACGGCCTGGGCGTCCTGGATGCCTCAGGTGGCGTGGCATCGCTCGATCTGTCCAATCGGGCCGGGCTGCAACGCCTCGACGCTCAGCAAATCCAGAACCTGGACGCCTTGCCGCGAGCGTACGTCCTGCCCCGAGCGCAGGGTTTTTCGCTGGCGCGACATCCGGAGCTGACCCCCACGCAGCTCGTCGCCGCTCCGGACATGGATCTCCACCGCATGGTGCTGGTCGAGAGTGACCCGAACGCCGCGTCCGAGCCCAGCGGCTCGGTGCTGGCGTCGGCGGCGCGCGTCGAGGATCTCGGAACTGATGCGGTGCGAGTCACCGCCATTGCCGACGGCCCGAGCTACCTGGTGCTGGACGACTTTTCTCACCGTGGCTGGACCGCGCGCGTGGACGGTCAGCCGGCGCGCGTGTTCGTGGCCAATGCGCTGTTCCGCGCGGTAGCCATCGACGCGGGCACGCACGTGGTGGAATTCCGCTTCGAGCCGCTGTCCCATCAGGTGGGCGTGGTCGTGTCGGGGCTGTGTCTGATCGTGGCGATCGGCGCGACGGTGTGGGGCGCGCGGCGTGCACCCCGCGGCCGCCTGTTCCGTCGGTCGATCAGTAGCTCGGGCTGATTTCTGCGACGCGGTACGCTGTCCGCCATGAGCTCCGAGGCCGTCATCGCGGGTTATGTGAGAACGCCCATTGGCCGCTACGCTGGCGCGCTCGCCAGCGTGCGCCCCGACACGCTCGCGGCGCACGTCATCCGCGTGCTGCTGGAACGCACCGGCGTCGACCCGCGCGACGTCGAGGACGTGATCATCGGCTGTGGCAACCAGGCGGGCGAGGACAACCGCAACGTGGCCCGCATGGCGCTGCTGCTTGCGGGTGTGCCGGTGGAGGTGCCCGGCCAGACCGTCAACCGACTGTGCGGCTCGGGCCTGCAGGCGGTCAACGCCGCGGCCCACGCCATCTGGAGCGGTCAGGGCGACGTGTTCGTCGCCGGCGGCGTGGAGAGCATGAGTCGGGCGCCCGTGGTGATGCTCAAGCCCGAGGCCGCCTACCCGCGTGGCGTGCCGCCCATGGCCGACTCGACGCTTGGCTGGCGCTTTCCGCACCCGGACCTCGAGGCCGCTGGGCATACCGACAGCCTCGGCCAGACAGCCGAGAACGTCGCCGAGCGGCGCGGCGTCTCACGCCAGGACCAGGACACGTTCGCGCTGCTCAGTCAGCAGAAGACCGGGCGGGCCTTGGAGAGTGGACGGCTGGCGGAGGAGATCGTGGCGGTTTCGGTCCCGCAGGCGCGTGGCGAGCCGGTGCTGGTGGAGCGCGATGAACACCCGCGGCCCTCGACCACGCTCGAGGCTTTGGGAAAACTGCGGCCGGCGTTCACACGCGATGGCACGGTGACGGCTGGCAACTCGTCGGGGCTCAACGACGGGGCGGCGGCGCTGCTGGTGACCTCGGCCGAGCGGGCGCGGGCGTTTGGTCTGGAGCCAATCGCCAGGATTGTGAGCACGGCGGCGGCCGGTGTGGCGCCGGATGAGATGGGTCTGGGGCCGATCCCCGCGTCGCGCAAGGTGCTGGATCGAGCAGGGATGTCAATGGAGGACGTCGAGATCGTCGAGGTCAACGAAGCGTTCGCTTCGCAAGTGATCGCGTCACTCGAAGACCTGGGCGTCGACTGGCGCGATGAGCAGCGCGTCAATCCCAACGGCGGAGCGATCGCCCTGGGCCATCCGCTGGGCTGCTCCGGGGCGCGGCTGGCAGGAACCGCCGCCCTCCAACTACAGCGCAAGGGCGCCGCGCACGCGCTGGTCACGATGTGCATAGGCGTAGGCCAGGGCATCGCCGCGATACTGGAAGCACCGGACAAGTAGTTCCCCAGCGGGGACCCACAGGGGAAGGATGACGGTTCCCCAGAGGGGACCCACAGCGGGAGGAGGATTGTTCCCCAGAGGGGACCCGCAGGGGAGACCGATTATGCCCCCGGAGGGGACCCACAGGGGAGGACGTTTGTTCCCCGGAGGGGACCCACAGGGGAGGAGGATTGTTCCCCAGAGGGGGACCCACAGGGGAGGAGGATTGTTCCCCAGAGGGGGGGACCCGCAGGGGAGACCGATTATGCCCCCGGAGGGGACCCACAGGGGAGGACGTTTGTTCCCCAGAGGGGACCCACAGCGGGACAACGTGGTCGCACCCGTGGGTCCCCCATGGGAAGTGGTGGTCTCGCCCCTGGGGAATTTGATTGCTTATCAGTAACTTTGCGCCGCATTAGCAGCGCATTAGCAAGCCAGGCAGCATACTTCGGGCTCAAGGCCCGTGTTACTCGATCGTGCACCGCTCGTTGGAATCTCCGCTGTGCTCTTGCCCGGCAACGATCTGGAGAGCGCGGTGCTCGACCTGGTCGCCGTCCTGGAGGGGCTCGTCGGTGACCGTTTCGAGATCCTGCTCGTCGCCGGCGACCATGCGCCCGATGTCTCGGACCTGTGCGCCCGAGGCCGGGGCCTGCCGTTGCGCGTGGTCGAGGGCTGCTCGCTCGCCGAAGGCTGCGATGCGGCCAGGTACGACCTGATCTTCGTCCCCACCGAGGATGGCCAGTTCGACGTCCGCGAGCTGAACCACCTGCTCGAAGCCATCGAGAAAGGCGCGGACGTCGCCGCCGGCTACCGACCGCGGCGGACCGATCTGTTAGTGCGTCGGCTTCAGCGCTGGGGCTGGAACGTCGACGTCGACTGCGCCTACGAGCTGTTGCGCCGCGACGTGTGGCAGCGGCTGAAGCGAGAAGGTCGCCAGACGTCGTGCTGCACGGAGCTGCTGGCCAACGTGCGCCGGCTGGGATTCAGCGTGGCCGAGGTGCCGGTGAGCCATCGGCGGCCGACGCTCGGGTCGCCGGTCTCGACTGGCTGGCAGGCGGCGTAAGGTCCGCCCTCACCCCGACCCTCTCCCAGGGGGAGAGGGAGTCCCACGCAGGAGTTCAGGCGCTGAGCTCGCGTTCGCGCTTGCGGCGCCGCTGCTCGACCAGCCACTTCGGCGGGCGCCCGCGCCGCGGACCGTCGTCCTCCCACTCCAGCGGCTCCGTCCGACGGTCCACGATCTCCACCTGGTCCACGTACACCGAGCCGCCACACCGCGGGCAACGCAGGCGGGAGGTCTCCCACGATCCGATCAGTCCGACCTGGCCACCGCGTTCGAGCGCCACGGTCGAACAGGTCGACCCGCGTTCGCGCTCGATCGAGCCCGCGGTTGCCCCGC
>JAFAOS010000273.1 GCA_019247515.1 Chloroflexota bacterium
TGTTCGATACCGCCGACATTTACGCCCGCGGCAAGTCCGAGGAGTTCATCGGCGAGGTGCTCGGCAAACGCCGGCATGAGGTGATCCTGGCGACGAAGTTCGGCCAGTCCATGGGCGAGTCGCCCTACGCCCGCGGCACGTCCCGCCGCTACATCATGCGCGCCGCCGCAGACAGTCTGCGTCGCCTCAAGACGGACTACATCGACCTGTACCAGGTTCACCAGCCGGATCCCGAAACACCGATTCTCGAGACACTCCAGGCCCTGGACCGGGTTATGCCGGTAAGGTAGGCCGCTGGCTGATCAGCAGACGGTAGGTGGTCGGGCTCAGTCCTGCCGGTTTCCCGTCAGGTGCGTGTCATCCGACTCACCATGGTCGCCGCTTTGCCAGCAGCCCCCTGTCAAACCGTGCATGAAGTTCTCCCTCACACGGCTTCCCGACATCGTTCACCGTCAGGCATGCGCAGTCACCGCCGTCGTCGCTCGGCTGAGACGGTAGACTCCCAACCGCTCCAGCCACGCCTTGTCGTGGCGTTGCCAGTTGCGCTTGGTTCTTCCGTGCTTGGCGCTGTCGAAGATGGCCAGTCGTTCGTGAACGTGGTGGTCAACGATGGTGAACTTCCGCGACGAGGTACCGTTGCGGAAATACGCCTTCCAACCCCGAAGGATCAAATTGAGCGTCACCACCACGGAATCGACAGAGTGGTCCATCTTGTCGCGACCGGTTACTTCCCTGACTTTGGCGCGGATCGCGTTCATCGCACGGTCCGATGGCCAGCGGTTCAGGTAGTAATGGCCACGCCACCGCCACGACTCCACCTTGCGATGATGGAAGCCGAGGAAGTCGAAGCCCTGCTGCCCCTTGATGAGACAGACGATCCGGGTCTTGTCGGGATGCAATTGTAAACCCAACTGTGCCAGGATCACCGCCACCCGCCGCTGCGCCTCGTCGGCGTGCGCGCGACTGGTGCAGAGCACGACGAGATCGTCGGCGTAACGCACAAGCAACCCCAGACTGCTGCTCGTTTGCGTCCAGGCTGCATCCAGCACATGGAGCGCCACATTCGCAAGCAGCGGGGAGATCGGCGAACCCTGGGGCGTACCCGAGTCCGTCTCGGTTGTTATCCCGTCCTCCAACACTCCCACTCGCAACCATGCTCGGACCAACTTCAGCATCCGCCGATCACTGACTCGTCTGGCGACTTGCGTCATAAGAGCGTCGTGGTCAATGGACCCGAAGCAGTCCCGAACATCGGCGTCCAACACCCAATTGGCGCCCCGGTTGGCCGCCGTCCGAATGGCCTCGTTGGCTTGTTCGGCCGAGCGCTTTGGACGGAACCCGTAGCTGGATGGCAGGAAGTCGGCCTCGAACACTGGCTCGAGAACGATCTTGGCTGCCGCCATAGCCACGCGGTCGCGCACCGTAGGGATGCTGAGCGGTCGGAGTTTGCCGGGTTGACCCGGCTTGGGAATGTTGACTCGCCGCAGTCGGGCAGGCCGGTACGTGCCGGCCCGCAGGTCTTCGGCGAGTGCGTTGAGGAAGGCCGTGACCCCGGACGTCTCGACGTGTTCGATGGTCACGCCGTCGACGCCGGGAGCGCCCTGGTTCGCGCGAACCTCGTCCCAGGCCCGCGACAGCACGTCGCTTCGGGCGACTTTGTCGTAGAGGGCGTGGAAACGACGCGACGGATTCTGTTTGGCACTGCGGTACAGCACACGCTGCAAGGCACGAGATCCATCCAGGCCGGCGGCCTTCGCGGTGGACCTAGCCTTCATCAGGCACTCACCGATCTCTCCTGCCAGCGTCTGCATCGATGAAGTAGGGGTCCTTTGCCCCGACGGGTTGTGTTGTCCCAATCGGCATCGCTACTACGACCCCCGCCGACTGCCTGGTGACCGCCCGCCCCTTCCCACCATGGTTATAGGCGGGCATGCTTCCCAGACCCGAAGCCTGGGGTCACCGAGGCCCTCTCCAGTTCCCACGACACCCTTCTGGCCGTTCCACGCTCCCTACGCCGGAGGATTCCTGGTCACTCGCTCCAGGTCTGGAGTGCCGTCCATGGCCTTCGCCTCGTATGTACAGGCTCGGCATCCTTCTTGGCCTCGCCCTGCGAGGGTTTTACTGACGACGCTGCAAGCTTCGCTTGATGCTGCGGACCGGCCAGTTGCCCGCCTCCTCTCAGAGACGGCCTTCCTGCGCTTCGACGCCGAGATTTCGCTCGACGCCGGCAGTGCTGCTACTGGGGACCCTGGCGCCTCCCCAGGCTGGACTCGCACCAGCTGGCTGTCGTGAGCTTGTTGCTCGGTTACCTTCGTGTCCCTCCTTTCAATGAACAACTTGGCGCCCGAGCTGCTGGACGCACA
>JAFAOS010000065.1 GCA_019247515.1 Chloroflexota bacterium
ACGAACGCGCCGTCCTGCGGCAACTCGCCGTTGAGCGCGAACCGATCGGCATGGCTGATCTCTGGCAGCTGTTGGCGCCAGATAGCAGCCGGGGAACGGTTGTGGAGGCCGTTGAGAATTTGCGTCGTCGATCATTGCTGGATCGTGCCGAACACGGAGCGACGTTCACATTGCAGTCACTGGTGCTCGAGTACATGACGGATCGGCTGGTCGAGGCGATTGTCGATGAGATCCAACGTGGCGAACCAGTTGTACTGCTCGAACAATCCGTGATCAAGGCAGAGGCGAAGGACCATGTGCGGCAGACGCAGGAACGGCTGATCGGCACGCCAATTCTGCAACGCTTGGGTGCCGAGTACGGCGGGGCGGGAGCTGAGTCGCAGCTTTTGGCTTTGCTCGCCGCGTGGCGGGGCCGGCCTGCATTTGAACAGGGCTATGGGCCCGGCAATGTTCTCAACCTGCTGCGTCTGTTGCGAGGGCATCTGCGCGAGTTGGACCTCTCGCGCCTGGTGCTTCGACAGGCGTACCTAGCGCAGGTGGATTGGCGCGATGCAAGCCTTGTCGATGCGAACCTCGGTCAGAGCGTCCTGGCTGAAGCATTCGATTTCCCCAGCTCGGTTGCGCTGAGTGGCGATGGTGCGTTGGTAGCCGCTGGGACGTCCACAGGGGAGGTCTGGCTATGGCGATCGGCGGACTGGACGCCGCTGTGGGTTGTACAAGCCCACACCGGCTCGGTCCGGCGCGTGGCGCTGTCGGCCGACGGTCGCCTCCTGGCCAGTGGCGGTGGGGGCGGCTCGGCGCGGCTATGGGAGACCGCGACCGGGCGGCCACTGGTTACGCTTTCGGGTACCGCCATGGTTAGCGTTAGCGTCGCCCTATCCAATGATGGTCTGGTGATGGCGACCGGCGGTTATGACGGAACGGTGGGGCTATGGGATACCAACACCGGACAACGCGTAGCCGCTTTGCAGGGCCACACTGGGGCGGTCTGGAGCGTAGCCCTTTCTGAGCACGCCGAGCGGGTGGCCAGTAGTTCTGCGGACGGCACTGTGCGGGTGTGGGAAGGCGCCAGCGGCCGTTTACTGGCGACGCTGGTGAGCGACATAGGCGAGGTCAGGAGTGTAGCGCTCTCGGCTGACGGGCGGCGGTTGGCCAGTGGCTGTGGGGATGGGAGACTCAGGCTGTGGGAGACCGACTCTAGCCGGCCGCTGGCCAACGTGCAGGGTCAAACTGGCGAAGTCTTTGGCGTGGCGCTCTCTGCTGACGGCCGGCTCATGGCCAGTGGCGGTACGCAGGGAAGTTTGAAGTTGTGGGAGGCGGAGACCGGGCGCCCACTTGCGGCGCTTCAGGGCCACACCGCCGGAGTCTTCGATGTAGCGCTGTCCGCTGACGGGCGGCTGCTGGCGAGTGGCAGTGTGGATGGCACCGTGCGGCTGTGGGAGACCGAGACCGCACGCCCGTTGGCCACTCTCCAGGGTTATACCGGCGGAGTGTTTGGCGCTGCGCTGTCAGGCGACGGACAACTCTCGGCAAGCGGCAGTGGAGATGGAACGATACGACTGTGGAATGCCGAAACCGGACAGCTGCTGGCCACCCTGCATGGGCACACCGGCGCAGTTCTGGGCGTGGCGTTGTCCGACGACAAACGGCTGCTGGCCAGCGGCAGCGGCGACGGCACGGTGCGCCTGTGGGAGACCGAGACCGGGCGCACACTGGCAATTCTGCGCGGCCACACAGGCGGAGTTGTTGGTCTTGCGCTCTCCAGCGATGGTCGACTGGTGGTCAGCGGAAGTGGCGATGGAATGGCGAGGGTCTGGAATACCGAGTCGGGAGAGCTCCTTACCACCCTGGAGGGCCACGCGGGCGTGGTTCGAGGCGTCGCCCTGTCTTCGGACGGCGGGCTCGTGGCCACCGGTGGTGGCGAGGGTTCGGTGCGACTGTGGCAGCGAGCGACCGGGCAGTTATTGACCACCTTTGAGGGGCACGCCGGCGGAGTGTGGAGTGTCGCGCTTTGCGCAGACGGTCGACTACTCGCCACCGGAAGTGGCAATGGGACGCTGATGCTGTGGGAGACTCTTACAGGACAGCGCGTCGCTACGCTGCCGGCCCACACCGGCACGGTCCGCGGTGTGGCACTTTCCCCTGAAGGGATCCTCGTGGCCAGCAGCGGTGGGGACGGTCTGGTGCGACTGTGGGACACCCGGACGGGGCGAGAAGTGTCGACCCTGGAGGGCCACACCGGAATGGTTTTTAGCGTCGCCTTGTCCAGTGACGCTCGGCTGGTCGCCAGCGGCGGCTGGGACGGAACGGTGCGGATTTGGGAGGCGGCCACCGCCACGTGTCTGCGCACACTTCGCCCGGAACGGTTGTACGAGCGCCTGGACATTACGGGTCTGACGGGCGTGACCGCAGGCCAGCGCAGCGCGCTCCTTGCCCTGGGCGCCGTCGAGCATTCGGATCAGGGCGGATTGCCTCCGGAGCTGCAGACGATTCATGCATTAGGACCGATCGATTCAATTGTTCCTGGGACTTTGCAATAGCAGGCTCCTGACAAACGGTAGCGCCGACTGTTGGCGTTTGACACAGCCCAGCGGCGGGTCGATCATCGATGGCCGCGGTTGCACTGGGTCCTGCTGAGGGCTGCTCAGAACCGGTGATAGCTTCCAGACCACCAGTTTGTAACTATCGATGCGTACGTCTCGGGATTTGTCCTCCCACGCGAAATGGCCAGCGTCGATGATGTCGAGCTTGCTCTTCGGCATGTATGTTCCAAGATCAACGTAGCGAGCTGCTCGCTGCAATCCTGCGGGCTGCCTGACCAGCCTGCCACTCGATCCACTCAGCCCGAGCATCGTTCGCGAAGGGCTTCCTTGCTTGGTGTCATGGTTCTCCGAAGGTGTGCATGCGGTGCGATGCGATGGGTGCGCTCACGCGCACGCGCCGAACGCCCTTCCCGACGCGGTCCCATCAGAAGGGACCAACGCAGGGGCCGTCCGCGATCTCGTTCCTTGGCAGGGCTGGGACGGTGCTCCGAAGACGTCGGTCAATTCCTTCCAAGAGAGGGTCCGCGAATCCGGTTGTCGACGGATGCTGAAGTGGAATTCAAGGAGCACACCAGTGATGACGACGAACCGACGCGAATTTCTGCGCAAAACCGCCATCGCCATTGCCGCTCTGCCGATTGCTGATCCTCGCTTCGCACATGCCGAAGCGCTGTACGCCGCATCGCGCCGCAATGCGCAAACCGTGACCACGCAAGAGCAAACGCCGGCCTCTCCTCCGACGGCGGCACCGGGCGATACTAGCATTCGACCGTTCAGCTACAGCGCCTCCGATGCTGCGCTCGCGGACCTCCGCCAGCGCATCGGCGCTACGCGGTTCCCCAGCAAGGAGCTCGTAGGCGATCCGTCGCAAGGTGTCCAATTGGAGACCATGCAAGAACTCATGCGCTACTGGGGCACTGAGTACGACTGGCGCACAGTCGAAGCCAAACTCAACGCGCTCCCGCAGTTCATGACGAACATCGACGGCCTCGACGTGCACTTCATTCACGTGAAGTCGCCGCACCCCAATGCGCTGCCATTGATCGTGACACACGGCTGGCCGGGTTCCGTTATGGAGATGCTCGAGATCATCGGCCCGCTCACCGATCCAACGGCGCATGGCGGCAGCGCCGACGACGCGTTCGACCTGGTGTTGCCGTCAATGCCCGGCTACGGCTTCTCGGCGCAGCCGCTGGAGCTCGGCGCCAACCCTGGTCGCGTCGCACTGATGTGGGCCGAACTGAGGCGTCGGCTGGGCTACACGCGCTACGTCGCCCAGGGCGGTGACCAGGGTGCACTCGTCACCGACGCAATGGGCCGCGTGGCACCCGATGGACTGCTCGGCATTCACCTCAACCTGCTCACCGGATTCCCGCCCGCCATTGCCGCATCGCTTCTGGGTGGCGCGCCGGTGCCGGAGGGACTATCCGACCAGGAGCGCACGGCGCTGAGCAAGGCCACCGTGGTTTTCAGGCGTGGCTACATCGCGGAAATGGGCGAGCACCCACAGACCATCGGGTATAGCATGGCCGACTCTCCGGCGGGGCTCGCGGCGTGGATGCTCGATCACGACGGCGACAGCTACGACAAGATTGCTCACGCCCTATTGGACGGCAGGGTCTCGGGCGACCTGACGCGCGAGCGGATCGTCGACAATCTGACGCTGTACTGGCTGACGAATACGGCAACCTCCGCCGCGCGGCTGTACTGGGAGGGCGGCCGCAGCGCCGTCGCGGCGGCGACCTCCGGACAGAAGCCACCGGAGCTCTCGGTACCGGTCGGATTCACGGTATTTCCTGGTGAGATCTTCCAGGCGCCACGTAGTTGGGTTGAAGCCGTCTATCCGAAGCTAATCTATTTCAACGAAGCAGAGAAAGGCGGCCACTTTGCGGCATGGGAAGAGCCCGACGTTTTCAGTCAGGAGCTACGCGCCGCGTTCCGTTCGCTGCGATAGTCCGTTGCACACATCGCCGCCTCGAGTTGCTTCAGGCGAAGATCTCGGGGCGGCGACAGTTCGTCCGTTTGCACGACTGTTCGAGGTCATCGCCATGGCAACGTGTGTGTTCACTCGTGGCGGGGTGGAGGCTACGTCGGCACTTCTTGCTGCTGAAGGAGTCTCCAATTTCCGCACCGGGTGATGACATTGCGCAAAGTTGGTCGACTTTGTGACGAAATGGTGGTAATGCGGCCAGGCCAGACGACACAGCAGAAACGCTGGCGTCAGGCAGCTATTCGGTCTTGGCCACAAAGGCGAAGTCAAGGTCGATATGCCTCTCGATCCCGCCCGGCAGGAGCCCCGCGACCATCCGCATCGCGCGCTCGGCGCACTGTGGGCTAGTCGAGAATCATTGACAGGTTTGCAGAGACCGCATCCAGCTGATCGCGATCTGCTGTGTCGAGGGCCACATCCAGCGCGCCCAGGTTCTGATCGAGTTGGTCGAAGGACTCCGCGCCGGAGATCGCGACCGTGATCTCGGTATGCGACAGGACCTAGGCCAGCGCCATCTGGGAGATACTCACGGTGTGCTTGCGCGCAACCCGCGCGCACGACGGACAGCACGTCGGCTGCGCGGCCCGTGAGCGTCTCGGCGAATCGATCGCGGCGACGCGAGCCCCACAACGAGTCCTCGGGTGGTGGAACGTCCGCCGCATATGTCCCGCTCAGCAGTCCAGTCGCGAGTGGTGCGTAGGCCATGATGCGTAGCTCGAGAACGTCGAGATAAAACTGGTACAGGGCAGGAGTCAGGGTCGTGACGCTACCGTGGCCCAGCCGAGGAGCTGGGAGAAAGGGTGTTACGACGCATGGAACGCAGTGCTATCCACCTGCTGCGCAAGCGCGGCAAGAGCCTGCGCGCGAT
>JAFAOS010000461.1 GCA_019247515.1 Chloroflexota bacterium
CGGCGGACGCGTTCGGCAGTGAGCTGCTGACCGAGACGACGCCAATCGTGACGGGCGGTAGCCGATCGACGTGGAGATAGGTGTACGCCACGCCGCCCATCAGAACGAGGGCCAGAATGCCCATCAGCACCGTGAGGGGCCTATGTATTGCGAGGCGGGTCAGTCCCATTTCGAACCCGCAGTCCAGCTCCAGGGCGCGCGCATTGAATTCAAGGATGGTCCAAAACCGTTAAGGGGAAGCTAACGGGGCGAGAGCAGGCACTTAAATTCACATAAGGAACTCGTCACATCCCCAGACCCCTTGTAATTCCCTTAGAATCGAGCTGCTGCACGGTACGAGCTGAAGGGGGTTTCCGCACCGGCTATGTTCCTCACCCGCCTGGCGGTTGTCCGCCCGCTCACGGTGCTCATGGGCCTTCTGGGCCTGGTGATCATGGGCGCCGTTAGCTACACATTCCTCAAGATCGATCGGCTGCCCCCGATCAGCATTCCGTTCGTCAGCGTCAACATGGCGTACACGGGGGCAACCGCCCAGGACGTCGAGCAGCTGATCACCGAGCCCATCGAAAACGCGGTTTCGGGCATGTCTGGCGTGTACAGCATTCAGTCCACGTCCAGCGAGGGTGTCTCGAACGTGTTCGTCCAGCTGGTCGACGGCACCGATCCGACGCAAGCGTCGCTCGAAGTCGAGCGGCGCGTGAACGCGATTCGCAACAAGATGCCCGCCGACGCGGGCGACCCGCGTGTCAACAAGGCCGACCCGAGCCAGCAACCGATCATGGAGGTCGCGCTCACAGGCACCTCGCAAGACCAGCTCTTCGAAGTCGCCAACGATCAGTTCTTGCCCGACCTCGAGTCCATTCCGGGCGTCGCCCAGATCAACATCTCGGGCGGACTGCAAACCGAGATTCAGGTCAAGATCGACTACGCCAAGCTCGCGGCGTACGGCGTCACGCTGGCGCAGATCAATACCGCGCTGACCAACGCCAACGTCGACGCACCAATCGGGTCGATCCAGCAGGGTCAGGCCCAGCTCGACGTACGCTCGCTGGGCGCCTTCCAGACCCTGGACGACCTTTCGCACATGGTCGTCGCCCAGACCACCACGGGCGGACCAATCACGCTGCAGGACATCGGCAGTGTTGGCCGCGGGTACAAGGACATCACGCAGTTCCAGCGTCTGAATGGACAGGACGCCGTCGGCCTGCAGATTGTCAAGCAGTCGGACGCCAACGCGCTCCAGGTCGCCGACGCGGTACGCGTGGAGCTCGCCAAATTGCAGGACCTCCTGCCGAGCGGCTCTCAGGTCATCATCACCAACGACACGTCCGTCTTCACTCGCGCGTCGCTGGATTCCATCCAGCACGACCTGCTGCTGTCGGTGCTGCTGGTCGGCGGCGTCATGCTGCTGTTCCTGCACGCCTGGCGGCACACCGTGATCGTGCTGCTCGCCATTCCGACGAGCCTGGTCAGCACCTTCCTGGTCATGTATGCGCTTGGCTTCAGCCTCAACATCATGAGCCTGATGGCCCTGGCGCTGATGATCGGCATCCTGGTCGACGACTCGATCGTCGTCCTGGAGAACATCCACCGCCACCTGCAGATGGGCGAGGACGCGCACAACGCGGCGATCAACGGTCGCGGTGAGATCGGCATGGCGGCTATCGCCATCACGATGGCGGACGTGGTGGTCTACACGCCGATTGCGTTCGTCAGCGGCGTGCTCGGTCAGCTGTTCCGACAGTACGGCCTGACCGTCGTCGCGGCCACGCTGTTCTCGCTGCTGATCTCGTTCACGCTGACCCCGATGCTGGCCTCGCGCTGGCTCACGCATACGCGGCCTGGCAACAGTCCATGGTCTCGCTTCGGCGTCTGGTGGGACGAGCACTTCGAGCAGCTGGGCCGGTTCGTCGGGCGCACGGTGCCGTGGGCCATCGCGGCGCGCTGGCTGGTGCTGCTGGTGTGCCTCGGCCTGGTGGTCGGCAGCTTTGCGATGGTGCCGCTCGGCCTGATCGGCAGCGAGTACGCGCCACAGGAAGATGACAACACGTTCTCTGTAAACCTCAACGCGCCGCCGGGCACCGCGTTGTCGGGCATCGACGCGCCGACCAAGCAGATGGAGGCGTATCTCCAGAGTTTGCCCGAGACGCAGTACGTCTTTACCTCGGTCCAGACCACGGGCGGCTTTGGGCGTGGCGGAGCGCGGTCGAGCATGGACGTGCAGGTCGTGCCGAAGCAGCAGCGCACCCGCAGCATCTTCGACATGATCAACGACGTTCGGAACTATGGCCGCCGCATTCCGGGCGTGCAGACCAGCGTGAACGTTCAGAGCCCCCTGGGCGGCGGCGGCGGTTTCGGCGGCGGCGGCACGGCAAGCGTCAACGTGCAGATCGCCGGGCCCGACCTCGACACGTTGAATCAGATTTCGGATCAGGTCATTGCCACGCTGTCGACCATTCCGGGCATGGCGGACGTGCAGAACTCGAGCAACGCCGGCAATCCCGAACTGCACATTCAGCTGGATCGCGCGCGCATGGCGCAGTTGAACGTGACCTCCCAGGCGGTCGCCACCGCGCTGCGGACGGCGGTGAGCGGCTCGGTCGTGAGCGAGTACCGGCCTGAAGGCGCGACGCAACTGGACATCACGCTCATCGCCAACGATGTGCAGCGCGCGAACCTGGCGAGCATTTCCGCGATCCCGGTCGGCACCGGCACGGCGACCGGCGGGGGTGGGACCACCACCGCGACCACCACGACGGCGGCGAATACCGCCGTCACGTCTGGCACGTCGTCGACTCCGGGCATCGTCACGCTGGGTCAGGTGGCCACTATTGGCTATGGCACTGGTCCTGTCTCGATCCAGCGTGTCGACCGCAACCGCACGATGACCATCTCGGGCACGGCGACCGGCCGCTCGCTCGGCGACGTTGCCAACGACGTCTCGGCGGCGATGAAGCTGATGAGTCTGCCCGCGGGCTACAGCTGGTCGATCCGCGGCGGCGTGCAGCAGCTCAACAACTCATTCGCGACGCTCGGCCAGGCGCTGATCCTGTCCGTGCTACTCGAGTACATGCTGCTGGTGGCGCTGTACGAGTCCTGGTTCTACCCAATCGTGCTGATCCTTGGCGTACCGCTCGGGATTACCGGCGCGCTGTGGGCGTTGTTCGTGACCCACAACACGCTGAATATCTTCTCGATTATCGGCCTGATCATGGCCGTTGGACTGGTGGCCAAGACGGGCATCCTGCTGGTCGACTACACCAACACACTTCGTAAACGCGGCATGGGGAGGACCGAGGCGCTCGCGGAAGCGGCGCGCGTCCGCCTGAGACCGATCCTCATGACCACCGCCACCATGAGCTTCGGCATGCTGCCGCTGGCCCTCAAGCTCGAGCCGGGCGCCGAGTCGCGCGCGCCCATGGCGGTGGTGGTCATCGGCGGCCTGCTGACGTCGACGTTCCTGGCGATCTTCGTCACGCCGTCGCTGTACACGCTGCTGGACGATCTGCAGGGTCTGTTCTTCCGTCCGCCGCGGGTGGCCGCGCCGGTGCCCGCGGAGCGGGTGCAGGTGCCCACGCCCACGCCCGTGCCCGCCGCGACAACTGGCGGCGTCCTGGTGGCGACCGGGGGCGGCAATGGCCACAACGGCAACGGCCACGGGATCGAGCCGACGTGGCTGCAGAAGCTCAGAATGCGCGAATTCGACGACGACTGAGTTACTCGGGGGTTCCCAGTGGGTTCCCTCCCGGGACAACAGGTTCCCGGACAATCATCGTCCCTCCACCTGGGACCCCTCTGGGGAATCTCGTTTGACTTTCAGCAGTTTTTCAGGCACCGCCCCTCCTTTTCAGGCGCGTTCCCTTGACGCACCCTGACTTGTCGATCAGGATGGGCACACCCGGCCATGCGCCTGCGCACCAAGATCCTGTTGGCCATCCTTTTGACACTGCTCGTCGGCGACGTGCTGGGCACCTTCGTCGTCCAGAACCGCCTGGCGGAGGGCGCGCAGCGCGAAGCTAACAACCAGGCCGTGGCGCGCGCGCAGCAGGTGCGCTCGCTGTACCTCGAGCGCAGCGCAACGCTCGTCGCCGAAGGCGAGGCCATCTCGCTGTACCCGGCGGTGATCGCCGCCCTGGTGGGCAACAACCCCGGGCCGCTGCGCACCTGGTCTGGACAGGTCGCCAATCTCCAGGGCACGAGCGTCACCGTCACCGATGCCAGTGGGCGAGTCGTCTCGCGCGGTCACGCCCCCGATCAGAGTGGTGACGACATCTCTGGCCAGCTCGGCGGCCTGCGCCAGGCGTTGGCTGGCACGGAGATCAGCGGCGTCGAGGCGGGCGACGAGCTTGGTCCCGCATTGCGCGGCTACGTGCCCGTCCGCCAGGACGGCCTGACCGGTCAGATCGTCGGCGCGGTGATGATCGCCGATCCACTCGACGATCGATTCCTGGCCCGGCTGTCGGGCGATGATCCGTCGTCTCCCCAGATGCGACTGGACCCGACGCCAATCGCCGACGGTTGTACGACCAGGGCCGGCCTGGTCTCGACCTGCCACGTCACGCTCGCCTCGCCAACCGGCGAGCCCGCGGCCAGCGTCGCCTTCGACTTGCCGTTGCCGGAAGTCGAGCGCGCCCAATCCGACGCGCAACGCGGGTTGTGGCTCGTGAGCCTGCTCGTCCTCGTGCTCGGCGCGGTCGCCGCCTGGCTCCTGTCGCGCTCCCTGACGCGCCCGCTGGCGCACCTCACCGCCGCGTCGCAGCGCATCGCCGCGGGGGCGTTCGATCAACCCGTCGAGGTCAGCTCACGCGACGAGGTCGGCAGTCTCGCCGCCGCCTTCGAACAGATGCGGCAACACGTTGCCGACATGACCGAGCGCCTGCGGGATGAGCGCGACGTGCTGGATGCGGTCCTGGGCTCGACCGGCGACGGCATCCTGATGGTCGACCAGCGCGGCCGAACGGTGGTTGCCAACCGGGTGTGGACCAACCTCGTCGGCGAGGCCAGCCTGAAGGCCGCCTCGTCGTTGCTCTACGCCGACAATCGCGACGTCGACTTCGGCGCGCTCGCCGAGCGGTGGATGGCCGACGCCGAACACGTGGCGGCCGCCGAGTTGGAGCGGGATGAGCCCTATGTGCGTCTGCGCGTGTACTCGGCGCCCGTGCGACTGCACGGCGAGGGGGCCATCCTGGGGCGGATTTTCGTGCTGCGCGACGTGACGCGCGAGGCCGAGGCGGAGCGCATGCGCTCGGCGCTGCTGGCGACGGTCTCCCACGAGCTACGCTCCCCACTGACCGCCATCAGTGGCTACGCGGACACGCTGCTGCAGGATGGTCCCTGGGACGAGCGCACGCAGCGAGAGTTCCTCGAGGTCATCGCGCTCTCGGCGGCGCGGCTGTCGGGCCTGGTCGACAACCTGCTGGACGCGGCGACCCTCGACGCTGGCGTGCTCAGGTTGCAGCCGGAACCTGTGCGTGTCGAACGGATCGCGGAGCGCGTGCTCGCCCAGCGCCGCCTGCTGGCCACGAGCTGGACGTTGCATCTGGAAACGCGGCCCGGATTGCCGCTGGCCAATGCCGATCCAATTCGGGTGGAACAGGTGCTGGCCAACCTGGTGGACAACGCCATCAAGTATTCGCCCAGAGGTGGTCCGATTCGGGTGCGGGTCTGGCCCACCGAGGACGCCCAGGTGGGCGTCAGCGTCTCTGACCACGGCAGCGGCATTCCGCCCGAGGCAGTCGACCACCTGTTCGAGCGCTTCTACCGCGTGGATAGCGGCAAGAGCAGCGTGAAGGGCGCCGGTCTCGGCCTGTTCATCTGCAAGAGCCTGGTCGAGGCACACGGCGGGCGGATCTCGGTGCAGAGCACGCCAGGTCTGGGCAGCACGTTCTGGTTCACGTTGCCGGCCCTTGCCGAGGCAGTGGACACCGAACTGGAGCCCACCGGAGTAGCCTCTGGAGTTTAATCCGAGCCAACGTGGCTGAACGACAGTCCGTCCTGATCGCCGACGACGACCCCCTGATCCAGCGCCTGGTGCGCACGCACCTGGACCGCGCGGGCTATCGCGTGCTGACCGCGGCCGACGGCGAAGCGGCACTGGACGCGGCGGCGGCCGATCAGCCCGACCTGATCGTGCTCGACCTGATGCTGCCGAAGCTCGACGGCTTCGAAGTCTGCAAACGGATTCGCGAGTTCTCGCTGGTGCCGGTGCTGATGCTGACCGCGCGCGGGGAGCAGGTGGACAAGCTACGCGGCTTCGAGGCCGGCGCCGACGACTACCTGACCAAGCCCTTCTCGCCGCCCGAGCTGCTCGCGCGCATCCAGGCGGTCTTGAGACGCGTCCAGCAACGCGCCGGCAGCTCGGCGCCGTCGGTGGTGCGCTGCGGCGACCTGACCATCGACTTCGTGCGGCGGCGCGTCGTCATCAACGACGAGACGATCAAGCTGACCCCTACCGAGTTCCAGCTTCTGCAGCAACTGGCCCTGAACGCGGGCAAAGTGTTGTCGCACACCGAGTTGCTGACCAGCGTCTGGGGGCCCGAGTATCGCGACGACCGCGACTACTTGTGGGCCTACGTGCGCCATCTGCGGCGCAAGCTCGAGGCCGATCCCGAAAGCCCGAAGCGGATCCTCAGCGAACCGGGTTACGGCTACGTGCTCGACTGCCCGGCGGCCGAGTAGCTCTTCTTTCAGCGGATTTTCAGTTCCCTGGTGCGCCGCTTCGGCGGTTCTGCAGCGCGCTAGCACGAGGATGCATCCATCGCGGCCGCGCTCCTCACACCGATCCACACCAGGAAAGGAATCCACCTCCGATGTTCTTCGACAGTTTTCGTCCTCGCCTCGGGCGCCGCGGTGGCGCCGCCCTCATCGGCCTCGCCCTCTCCGCCACGGCGATCCTGCCAGCCAGCTCCGTCGTCGCCGACCACGAAGAAGCCCAGTTCCCGCTCGTGGTGGCCAACAGCAACCTCCTGCCGTGCCTGGCCAAAGACCCGTCCGATCCCAAGAGGCTGCCTACCGCCGAGGTCAGCGTCGAACGCGGCGAGCTGAACGACACCCTCAAGTTGAGGGTCCACGACCTCAAGCCCGATCTGGCCTTCGACCTGTTCACCGTACAGAACAGCAACAAGCTGGCCGACGGCTCGCCTGATCCGAACTTCAAGAACTTTGGTCTCGCGTGGTATCAGACCGACGTGCAGGCCGACCATGACGGCAACGCCGACGTGACCATCAAGACCATCCTGCTCGACCAGATCTTCGGCTTCGATCCCGCGGCCAACCTGGCGCCGACCAACACGTTCAACGTCGGCTTCTGGTTCAACAACCCCAACGACGCGGCCGCCTGCGGCTTCGACGTCACGCACCCGACGCCGTTCAACGGCGAGCACAAGGCTGGTCCGCTGGCCATGATCAGCACCCCAGATGCCCAGACCGGCCTCGGGCCACTGTGCCGCAACCCGGAGACCTCGGGCTCGACCATCGTCTGCAATCCCTGAGACGGAGCCTCGGCTCAGCCCTCACCCCAGCCCCTCTCCCAGTGGGAGAGGGGTTTTTTCTTTTAATGGCGAGTCATGCGCGTGATCGCCGTGGACTGGTCCGGCGACGCGCGCAACGCTCGGCGGCGCATCTGGCTGGCCGAAGCCTCGCATCCAGGCACGCTGAACCGCCTCGAGGCGGGCCGCGACCGCGCCGAGATCGCCGATTACCTGCTTGCACTGTCCAGCGGCGACCTGGTGATTGGCTTCGACTTTGCCTACTCGTTTCCGACCTGGTTCATCGATTCCCTCGGGGTCGCCAGCGGGCCCGAGCTGTGGGCCCACGTCGCGGCGCGCGGAGAGAGCTGGCTCGCCGGCTGCCAGCCGCCGTTCTGGGGTCACCCCGGTCGCCCTCGACCACCCCTGGTCCAGCCCGCGCTGCGTCGCACCGACCTTGCCGTGCCCCGCACCGCCGGCGTGGCGCCCAAGTCCATCTTCCAGATCGGCGGCGCGGGCGCGGTCGGCACGGGCTCGATCCGCGGCATGCCGCTGCTGCTTGCGTTTCACGCCCGCGGGGCCAGGGTGTGGCCGTACTGTGGCGACGCCGGCCTGCCAACGCTGGTCGAGATCTATCCGCGGCTCATGACCGGCGCCGTGCACAAGTCGAACCCGATGGCGCGGGCCGAGCTGCTCGCGCTTCGCTATCCCGAGCTGAGCGCCGAGCATCGCGAGCTGGCGACCCGATCTGAGGATGCGTTCGACGCGGCGGTCTCGGCGCTCGTAATGGTCGAACACGTCGACGACCTGGCCGCGTTGCCCGCCGAAGCCGATGCGGCGTTGCGGCTGGAGGGTCGGATCTGGCATCCGCGCTGGCGAGCGGATCGGATCTGACCACTCAGATTTATCATCAAGGCGGGCCAGTCATGACCAGCGTCGAGCAGCCGACGGTCGGCGCCCCCGAAGCGCCACGTGTGCGCACACTCACGTTGATCGAGGCTGTCCGCGAAGCGCTGCGCGAAGAGATGCGGCGTGACGAGCGCGTCGTCGTCCTGGGCGAAGACATCGGACCCCTCGGCGGCGTCTTTCGGGCGACCGACGGACTGCTGTCGGAGTTCGGTCCGCGGCGTGTCATCGACACGCCGATGATGGAGCTCGGCATCGCCGGCCTGGCTGTTGGCATGGCCATGCGCGGCCTGCGACCCGTCGCCGAAATCCAGTTCGCCGACTTCATGCATGCCGCCGCCGACCACGTCATCTCCGACGCGGCCCGCATTCGCTTTCGAACCAGCGGCGACGCCGAGTGTCCGCTGGTGATTCGCACCGCGTACGGCGGCGGTCTGCGAGGTGGTCCATACCATTCGCAGAGCGTCGAGGCCTACTACGCGCACGTGCCGGGCTTGCGCGTGGTGGCTGCCAGCACCCCAGCCGACGCCAGAGGCCTGCTCGCGGCGGCGATCCGCCACCCCGATCCGGTGCTCTTCCTGGAGCACAAGCGCACGTACCGCTCGATACGCGGCGAGGTACCCGAAGGCGACTACGTGCTGCCGCTGGAGCGAGCTACGGTAGTGCGGCCAGGCCAGCACGTCACCCTCGTGGCCTGGGGCTGGGTCCTGCACGAGGCGCTGGCCGCGGCGGAGCAGCTTGCGGGTGAAGGGCTCGACGTCGAAGTGATCGATCCGAGGTCGCTCAACCCGCTGGACGCGGAGACGCTGCTCGCCTCCGTGCGGCGCACCGGGCGACTGTGCGTCGTGCACGAAGACACAATCACCATGGGCGTTGGCGCCGAGATCGCCGCGCTGGCGGCCGAGCAGGCGCTCGACGACCTGCGCGCGCCAGTCGCGCGCATCGCGATGCCCGACGTCGCCGGGCTGCCGGCCAGCGGGCCGATGGAGGATTTCCTCATTCCGGATCGGGCGCGCGTCGCGACCTCGCTGCGCGCGCTGGCACACGTCGATCGCGGTCAGCGGGCCATGCTCAGTACCAACGGCTACGCGGCGCGGCTCGCGGGGTCGCCGACCACGTGGTCCGAGCTGGTCGAGTCCGCGTCGCATGAGATCCCGCAGGCTTCCAGCGTGGTGGAGGTCGACCTGACCAGCACCCTCGGCCGCCTGGAGGCCGATCGCGAGGCGTGGCGGCAGCGCGGGATCGAGTCGACGTTCACTCCGTACTTTGTGGAAGCGCTCCTGACCGCAGTGCGCGAGACGCCAGTTGCGAATGCCGCGTTCGATTCCGCGGCCGGTGGTATTCGGCGGCACGCCGCGGTGCACCTGGGTGTCAGCATTACCAGTGCGGACGCGAGCGAGGCCCGCCACGGCGTGATTCGCGACGCGGATACTCGCAACGTCCTCGGTCTGGCCGTTGAGCTCGAAGCGATTCGCCGTGGCGGCGCGTCCGATCCGCGGGTGCTGGCTCAGGCCAGTCTGTGCCTCGCCGACTATGGTGTCGGCTCGGCGCTGTATGGCGTGCCGCTGGTGCTGCGCGGGCAGGTGGCCGCGGTGCGCATCGGCGCCGTCGAAGAGCGGCTGCTGGTCCGCGAGCGCGGTTTCGGCCTGGCGCCGACCGCCTACGTGTGTGCCAGCATCGATCATCGCGCCCTGGACGGTATGGACGCGGGCGCACTGCTTGGCGGGATGAAACGCTACCTGGAACGTGAACGCTGAGGCGACCGTCGTCCGCATGCCGAAGCTGGCGGACACGCTGGTGGAGGGCACGCTTGGTCAGTGGCTGAAGCAGGTGGGCGACAGCGTGGCGCGCGGCGAGCCGCTGGCTTCGATTGAGACGGACAAGGTCAGCACCGAGCTGACGGCGCCGGCGGCGGGGACGCTGCTCGAGCAGCTGGTGGCGGAGGGGCAGACGGTGCCGATCGAGACGCCGATCGCGCGCATCGGCAGTGGCGGCGGTGGTACCGCGGTGGCCGACGCGTCACCTGCCGAATCGCCGCCCGCATCGTCTGCCGTCGCAGCCCCTGGCGCGTCGCCGCCGCGGTCGCCCGCGGTCACATCCCTTACCGCCGCGTCCGCCTCGCCGCCCAAGGCCACGCCCGTCGCCGCGCGGATGCTGGCGGACCACGGGCTGAGCGCCGATCAGGTTCCGACCCGCTCCCACCGCGTGACTCGCGACGATGTGCTCGCCTACGTCCAGAACCGCCAGACGCGCTCGCGCACCCCGCTGACGCCCGTCGCGATCGCCGAGCACATGGTGACCCCTTTGACGCCCATGCGCCGCGCCATCGCCGAGCACATGACCCGCTCTCGCCAGAGTATCCCCCACGGGCAGACCGTCGTCGCCGCCGATCTGACGGAGCTGGTCGCCTGGCGCGACGCGCGCGAGGCCAGCTTTCTCGAAACCGAGGGCGCCCCTCTCACGTTTACGGTTTTGTTCGTCTTCGCCCTGGCCCGCCAGCTCACGCCACCCGCGGACATCGGCGTGGCGGTGGCGCTCGAGGCCGGCCTGATCGTCCCGGTCGTCCGCCGCGCCGACAGCCTGTCCCTCGGGGATACCGCGCGCCAGGTGCAGGAGCTGGCCAACCGTGCTCGCGCGCGCCAGCTGGCCCTTGAGGAAACCCAG
>JAFAOS010000534.1 GCA_019247515.1 Chloroflexota bacterium
GGGACTCTGAACAGCTCCACCTGGTGCTGGCCGCCGGGGACTACCACGCTGGCGAGCAGCGTCTGGCCTATGCGCTGGTAGCTCACGGGCAGATAGTCCTTGCCGTCCAGTCGGGCGCGGGAGTCGCCTTGCCAGCGGACGGGTAGATGCAGGCTCAGCGCCGTCGACGAGTTGGACCCGTACTGCACCGCTTCGCCGCGGTCGGTCGCCTGGTACTCGTACGCCACGTACAGGTCGGTCGCGGGCTCGTACACGCGCACGCCGCCGTTCATGTCGTCCAGTCGCGGCGTGACCGATACGTTCTGACCGACGATGCGGACGCCAAACAGGCCATCCACCACTGACTGACCCATGACCGCCGCGGCGCCGGCGTATGCCTGGTCCGCACCGGTGCGATTGAGCGATGGGCTCTCCCACTCGCGCACCTTGCCCGGATGCGCGGCCCAATCGCGGGCGACCATCAACATGTGGTCGCGTGCCATCCGCGAGTAGCCACTCGAGAATTCGGCGCTGATCTGGCGCCCCGCCCACCAGTCCCACAAGGCGCCGTTCTGGTAGGTGCGCTGATCCATCTCGACCTGGTGCCAGTTGTCGTACGCGGGCTCGAGCGAAAGCCCCGGCTTGGGCGCGCCCACCGCGATGCGCGCGCGCTCGAGCGCGGCCAGGATGCGCGGCACCTTGTCAGGATCGGCGAGGCCGTAATAGATCGCCGCGGCGTTGCCGATGGCGATGACGTCGTCTTCGGGCAAGTCGTGGACGACGGTGTTGGGGCTCAGGTGCTTGTGGATGCGATAGAAGCCGTGCGTGGGGTCGTCCTGCCACAGGACCAGGTTGGTGGCGGCCTTCAGGTTGGCGGCTTCGGCTTCCCAGCGGGCACGATCGGCGTCGCGACCCGCGGCCGCGTTCAGGCGTGCCAGGCCCTGCAGCGCGGCGTAGCCGATCGACTGGTCGTAAATGGAGACGGTCCACTGATCGCCGGGGTCCATATGTGACGGGTCGCTGTCGGGCTCCCACTTGATGTCGCCCCAATCGGTGGTGTGCGCCCGCTTGATCAGCTGGGTATCGGGGTCGCGACGCACGGTGAGCACCCAGTTCATGGCCCTGTTCAGCCGCTCGATCAAGGTCAGGCCGCGCAGGCTCTGGTTGAGCCAGGCCGGGTCGGGCATCGCGTCGTAGGCCTCGACGGCGTCGACGATGGCGCTGGTCTCCTCGTCGGAGACAACGGTGGCTTTGTCGACCTTATGGTCAGGCGAGATGGTGGCGGAGACCGAGCCGTCCGGATACTGTTCGCGCAGGAACTCCTCGATCGAGCTGCGCAGGGCGGTTGCCCCGTAGTAGTAGCGGACCATCGGCAGGTCGGTGGCCGTGTCGCGGATGTACATGCGCAGGAACGAGTAGGTCGGGCCCGGGTAAAAGCCATCGATCGGCTGCCCATCGGCGCCAATGAACTGGAGATGGACGTCCGAAAGCACCGAGCGGACGGTCGATTCCATGGCCGCGACCTCGGGCGCGCCGTCCAGGTGCCAGTTGACGTCTCTGGCGTATCCCAGGTTGGGTGCGTCCGCGGACGCGCCTGGTGACAGACCAACGATGAGGGCGGCTGAGATTCCCAGACCCAGCGCAATCAGGGTCTGGGCTCGCCTCCGTTGCCGCACCGGGCGCAATAGTAACCGGCCCGGGCCGGCCAGCGGCCAAAATGGCGTCAGAGGCGTTCGGCCTGCGGGATCACCTCGCGGGCCAGGATTTCCAGCGGCTCGAGCTTTTCCACGTCGCGCAGGCTGGCGATCGCGGTGGTGAAACCCATCTCGTGCAACTTGCCCAGCTCATCCACGATCGCTGCCGGCGACTTGCGCACGGGGTCCCACTGGCCCAGGCTGGTGCGGTCGATCTCCGAGTATGGCCGGCCATACTCCTCGCAGTAGCCCTGCAACACGTTCAGCTTCCACGCCAGCTCGCCTGGACCGTAGCGCGTGAAGAGATTGCACGCGTCCGCGTACCTGGCGACGAGCCGGAGCGTCTTGTGCTCGCCACCCCCACCGACCAGGATTGGCGGGCGCGGCCGACTGACGGGTGGCGGCGAGTTGATCGGCTCTGCCAGTTGAAACTGCTTGCCGTAGATCGGCTCGACGGGGCCCGAGCCCCACATCGCGTGCGCGATCCGTAAGGTCTCCTCGAGCCGCTGGAAGCGCTGGGCGCGGGGTGGAAACGGCACGCCCAGTCCGCGTGACTCACGCTCGTACCAGCCCGCGCCAATGCCCAGCCAAGCGCGGCCCTGCGAGAGCACGTCCAGGGTGGTGACCTGCTTCACCAGCACGCCCGGGTGTCGGTAGTGGACACCGCTCACCAGGGTGCCCAGGCGGGCGCGTCGGGTATGCGCGGCCAGAAAGCCAAGGGTGGTGTACGCCTCCAGCATCTCCTCTTCGGCTTTGCCGACCGATCGAATCTGGAAGAAGTGGTCCATCAGCCAGATCGACGCCACGCCGGCGTCGTCGGCCGTGCGCGCGATGGCCGCCAGCGTCTCGGCCGTGCGGGCCGGTCCGCCGGCCCAGTGGAAGCGCGGGATCTGCAGCCCGACGCGCATCGCGCGGCTACAGGGCGCGCTCGCCGAGCTTGCGCTCGGTGCCGGCCCGCAGGCGTTCGATGTTGTCCTTGTGTGCGACCACGATGAACCCGCCGATCAGCACGCCCCACAGCGCCCAGGCCGGGTCAGACTGCGCATACGCCAGCCCGCACATCAGCAGGCCGGCCAGAATGGTGCCCACCACGCTGCCCACCGACACGTAGCGTGTGAGCAGGACGAGCCCGATTCCGATGGCAAACGCGATCAACATCAACACCGGCGCGGCGACGACCGATGCGCCGAAGCCAGTCACGACGCCGCGGCCGCCCCTGAACCCGATGAACAGCGAATAGGAATGACCAACGACGGCCGCGATGGCGGCGATCATCCAGATCCAGGTGTTATCCGGGGCGATCAGGTACTTGGCAATCAGCACCGAAAGCATGCCCTTGAGAAAATCGCCGGCGAAGGCGATCGCCGCGGCGCCCGTGCCCAACGTGCGCAGCACATTCGTGGCGCCGGTGCGACCGCTACCGTGAGCCGTCAGATCGACGTTGCGATAGACGCGAGCCACGACCATGCCGGTCGGGACCGACCCCAGCACGTACCCGACAACCGCGGCCAGGATCGCCTGGACCACGACCGCCTGCTGCCAATCAATCAGGTCGCGGTTCCCCTTACTTCTACATTATAGGTACGCCATGCCGGGTCACCTCGCGGTAATCAACGCCGGCGGGTGGGGCACCGCGCTGGCCGTCCTGCTCGGTAATGCCGGCCATCCCGTGCGACTGTGGTGTCGCCGCGCCGAGCTTGCCGCCGAAATCGAAGGCAGCCGGGAAAACCGCGCGTATCTGCCGGGGGTGAGCGTGCCTCCGCCCGTGTGGCCCACCGCTTCGCTCGAGGACGCCGTGGTGGGCGCCGAGGCCGTGATCCTGGTGCCAATCTCGCGCGCGACGCGTGAAACCGCACGGCGGGTGGCTGCCTTCCTGCGCGCGGGAACTCCGGTGGTGCACGCGTCGAAAGGCCTGGAGTCGCCCTCGCTGTTGCGGTTGAGTCAGGTGGTCTCGGACGAGCTCCGCGCGGACCACGTCGCGGTGCTGTCCGGACCCACCCACGCCGAAGAAGTCGGCCGCGGCATGCCGACGGCGGCAGTCGTGGCGTGCGGCGATGCTGGCGTGGCGGCCACGTTTCAGAGATTGCTGCACGGGTCGACGTTCCGCGTTTACACCTCGGGCGACGTCGTTGGCGTGGAGCTGTGCGCCGCGCTCAAGAATGTGGTCGCGCTGGCGACCGGAGCGGCTGACGGTCTCGGCTATGGCGACAACGCGCGGGCGGCGCTGATCACCCGCTCCCTCGTGGAAATCGGACGGCTGGTGCAGGGCGCCGGCGGTGATCCGCGCAGCGTGGCCGGGCTGGCGGGTCTGGGCGACGTGGTCGCGACGTGCACCAGTCGGCACAGTCGCAACCGCTGGGCGGGGGAGCAGATTGGCCGAGGGCGGACCGTGGCAGAGATTGTCAGCAGCACGCCGAAGGTGGTCGAGGGCATCCCCGCCGCCGCGGCTGCCGTGGCGCTCGGGGCGCGGTACGGCGTGGACCTGCCGGTCTGCGAGCAGGTGGACCAGGTGCTCAACCACGGCGTGCCCGTGCAGGAGGCGCTGGCGCGGCTGATGGGCCGCGAGGCAACGGTCGAGCTTCCTTTTGCCGGCGCGGCGGATGACATCGGCAGTGTCGATGGGTAGGGGAGACCCCTACAACCCCCAGTGAGGTCGGGGGCGCTCTCACTAATGGCTAGCGGAGACCCCCACGAGCCCCAGTGAGGTCGGGTCGCCGTCACGCAGACTGCATCATGGTCCCACACCCGCCGGTGGCGATGAAACCTGTTCCCTCCCTGTGGGTCGTCAGTACAGGTGTCGACGGCCGTTTTCGTGCGGTCGGCCCCAGCGGATGACATCCGTCGTGTCGATGGGTAGAAGAAGGGACTTTGTTACTTGCGACCTGGTAGTCGGCCGAGCACCGTCCCGGCCAGGCGCTGGGCCTCCTGGCGCAGCTCGCGCGCGATCTCGGGCGGCGGACGGTCGCCGAAGCGGTAGTAGTACCGCGCGGTCTGTCCGACCACGAACGTGCCCGTATAGGCGACCGCCGTCTTGGGCAGCAATCCGAGGAGCGGCGGCAGCAAGCCGACCAGCGTGCGAGCAGTGGTCCGCCAGAAGAACGCGCCGCCCACCACCGGCAGGATCTCGAAGATGAGCTCGCGGCCGAACTGCACGTCCCGGCCGTACAGCCCGGCCAGCTTGAACAGCAGCAGCACCTGATTCTTGGTCAGCACGATGGTGTCGGCCACATCCCCCACGAAGGCGCCGAAAAATGGCAAGGCCGCGGGCAGGCTGGCGATGGCCGCGAACTGCGCGTTGACCCGCGAGGTGTCGAAGATCAGGTGTTCGGCGATCGGCTCGCGCAAGAGCGGATGCCGGCGCCCGGCCGACAGAATGACCTCGGGCGCGGCCTGGACCAGCGCTTTGAACAGTCGATCGCGGACCTCCTCGTCGGCTTCGGCAGCCCCGAGGGTGATGATCCGCTCGTCGGGTATGCCGAGGACGAGCATGCCCGCGGCCGCCTCGGATTGCACGACCAGCAACGGTGCGTCGCCGACGCTCAGGTCGCTCAGCGCGCGGCGGGCGTCAGCCTCGAGCGGGCCGCCGATCGCCACCACGTACGCGTCCGCGCGCTCGCGGCTGGTCGCGCCGAGCACGCTCGCGGAGACCTCACCGGCCTCGGGGTCCGGCTCGATCAGGCGCGCAACGCGATCGGCAATGGCCTGATCCGAGCCGAGGACGCGCAAGCTGACGGTGCGCTCGAAATTTTCGCGCAGGCCGTTGATGTCCAGTTCGCGAGTGATGTTCCAGAACTGGTTGATGTTGGCGATCAATGCTTCAGAGGGTAGCGTGCGACGGCGGCCCCCGTCGGAACTTTCACGCGTATACGCTCTACGCCGTGCGCCGCTTCCTGCTCCGCGTACTGGCAACCGCCGTGGCCGTGCTGCTGATCAGCCAGGTGCCCCAGAAGTTGATCGTGATCACTTCCGACCAGCCGCTGGCCACCGTCCTCGGCTTCGCCGTGATCCTCGGCGTGCTCAACGCGTTTCTGCGGCCTATCCTTCTACTGCTGACTCTTCCGCTCAATCTTCTGACCCTTGGCCTGTTCACGCTGGTCGTGAACGCGATCGTGTTCTGGTTAGCCAGCGTGATCCAAGGCGGTGGCGTACAGGTCGCCGACTTTGGCGCCGCGTTCCTGGGCGCATTGCTGGTGAGCATCGTGAGCTTCGTCGCCTCACGCGTGATCAGATAGGACCCTTGCCTTGCTGAAACTCCTGCGCCCCGGCCTCAACGTCAAACGCTGGTTCCTCGTGCTGTTGCTTGGCATGGTCGTGCTCAGCCTGGGTCTCGGATTCGCCATTACAGGTGCGTATCGGATTGCCGTGGTGCCGGGTTGGGTCGGCCTCATCACGCTGCAGTTCGTGCCAGTGTGGGTGCGCGCCGCGATGCTGCTGGTGATCGGCGGCGGGCTGTGCGTCGTCGGATTCGCGGGGCTGTATCGCTCGCTGGCCGACGTGCTGCCAGCCAACTCGCAGAGTCTGATCGAGCGTATTTACGAGTACCGCGTGCGTCAGGGAGGTCCGCGCATCGTGTGCATCGGCGGCGGAACGGGTATGCCGACGGTGCTGCGCGGGCTGAAGCATCACTCGGCGAACATCACGGCCATCGTGACTGTCGGCGACGACGGCGGCTCGTCCGGCCGGCTGCGGCGCGAGCACGGCATTCTGCCGCCCGGCGATTTCCGCAACAACATCGTCGCGCTCGCGCAGGTCGAGCCGCTCATGGCGCGACTGTTCCAGTACCGCTTCGGCGAAGGCTCGCCACTGGGCGGCCATTCGTTTGGCAACCTGTTCGTGCTGGCGATGACCAACATCACCGGCAGCTTCGAACACGCCCTGCGCGAGACGACTCGCGTCCTGGCGGTGCAGGGCGTGATCCTGCCGTCGACCCTGGAGGACGTCGAGATCTGCGCCGAGTTCGCCGATGGTTCAGAGGTGTGCGGCGAGTCGCGGATTCCAGAGGTGGGCAAGCCCATCAAGCGCGTCTATCTGAACCCTGAGCATCCCGCCGCCCAGCCCGAAGCGGTGAGCGCCATCCTCGAAGCGGACCTGATCGTGCTCGGCCCAGGCTCGCTGTACACCAGCGTGGTGCCCAACGTGCTGGTGGAGGGCGTCGCCAAGGCGCTGATCCAGGCCGACGCGCTCAAGGTGTACGTGTGCAACGTGGCGACTCAGCCGGGCGAGACCGACGGCTACAACGTCGAGGCGCACGTGGAGGCGCTGGTGAGCCACCTCCCCGGGCAGACCAATCCGATCGACGTCGTCATCGCGCCGCGTCACCCGGACCTGTCGGAGCCGATGGAGCCCGGCATCTCGCTCGTCAAGACCGCCCCTTCGCGGATGACCCACACGCGGGTGATGGTCGAAGACGTCGTGCGCGACGACCTGGCGTTGCGCCACGATCCAGACAAGCTGGCAACCGTGCTGATGCGCATTTATGACGAGGAGCGCCGCGCGAGAACCACCAGCGGCGGCGCGCGGTACGTGAGCTAGCGCCGGCTGGCCTATACTCCCGCCAGTCGCTCATGCATGCCGCGTTTCTGATCGTCCAGATGCTGCTGGCGATCGTCCTGATCGCCGCCATCCTGCTCCAGACGCGGGGCTCGGGTTTTTCGGCGTTTGGCTCGGCGGACAGCTCGATCTACCGCACGCGGCGCGGCTTCGAGCGGACCCTGTTTCAGTTCACGATCGTGCTGGCCGTGCTCTGGGTGCTGGTCTCGATTGGGTCAGCAATGACGTACTGATCCCTGTTACAGCGCTGTTGCTTGCCCGCTCGGGCCAACGTGTCTACGATCCCCACAAGCATGCGGGCGCTCGCGCGGATCTGCCTCGGGTTGGTGTTGCTGCTGGTCCCCGCGGCGCAAGCTACCGCCGATAACGCGATCCCCGGCCGGATCCTGTTCGTCAAGGACGGTGATCTGTGGCTGCTGGATGGCTCCGGACCGCAGCAGTTGGCCACGGGTGGCACCTTCAGTCAGCCCAGCTGGGCGCCCGACGGCAGCAGTCTGGCCTACGTCTACCGTGGCACCAATTTCGCCGACATCTTCGTCACCGACGACCAGGGTCAGAATCAAACGCGGCTGACCAACTCGCAGTCGACCGTGCTCGACAACAACGACTGGAACCTGCGACCGGCGTTTTCGCCCGACGGCCAGTCGATCGCGTTCGTCTCCGACCACAACTCGGCGCTGCCGATGCTGTGGCTGATGAACGCCGATGGCAGCGCGCGGCGCGCCCTGACCACGCCCGGCGTGCAGGCCGAAAGCGTGGATGCGCTGGCGTGGTCGCCGGATGGTGCACAGCTCGCGTTCACCATGTACAGCGAGCCAGGCCCGACCCAGATCGGCCTCGTGCCGATGCAATCGGGAGGTCGCCAGCAGGGGCGGGCGCTGACGACTCAGGTGGGCGGCGCGCTGGACCCGTCCTGGTCGCCGGATGGCAACTGGCTGGCGTACGCCGGGCACGACGGGCTTGCCGTGGAGATCTACGCCATGCAGCCGGGCGATTCGGACTCGGTTCCGACGCGGCTGACGAGTGACGGGCTGCTGGCGCGTTCGCCGGTCTGGAGTCCGGACGGGCAGCACATCGCCTACCTTTCGAACAAGACGGGCTACTACGAGATCTTCGAGATCGACGTCAGCACCGATGCGTCGGGGACGCTGGTCGCCTCGGCGCCGCAACAATTGACCAAGGATCTCCACCTGGACGCGGCGTCGGGTCTGTCGTGGGGCCACTGACATCCGTTCAGGATGAGGTTGGCGTGGCGATTGCGCCGGCCGCGCCCTGTCCCGAGCGACAGGCGGCCGCGGCGCGACTTGGCGCCGAACGGCGGCGTCTCTTCCTCATTACCACGCTCGTGTCGCTCGCGGCATTGCTGGTGCCGTACCTGACGGGCGCGTGGGAAACGCTGTACTTCAACCTGGCGGCCACCTTCTGGCCGCTGCCCGTGCGCGTTGCCATCTTCCTGGTCGGCATGCACCTGGCGCTGGCCGTGGTCATGCTGCCGCTGGGCTACTACGGCGGCTACGTGCTCCCGCGCGCGTACGGGCTGGGCCGGCAATCACGTCCCGCCTGGGCCCTTGACTGGCTGAAGGCCACGCTGCTCACCGCGCTGCTGGGCTCCGCCATTGGCGGGCTGTTCCTGTGGATCGTGAGCACGACGGGTTCCAACTGGTGGTGGGTCTTCGGGCTGTGCGTTTCGGTTATCGGACTGCTGCTCGTGTTCGTCACGCCGTACGTGCTCGTGCCGCTGTTCTTCAAGATGCGGCCGCTGGCGAATAGCGAAACAGTCGAGCGCATTCACGCGCTGGTCAATCGCGCCGGCGCTCCAGTGCGCGACGTGTGCTCACTCGATTTTTCACGCCGCACTGCCGAGGCCAACGCGGCGGTGATCGGCATGGGCCGCTCGCGGCGGGTCGTCATCGCCGATACCTTGCTGGCCGAGTTCACGCCCGGCGAAGTGGACGCCGTGGTTGCCCACGAGCTGGGACATCACGTCCACCGCGACGTGCAGCGGTTGCTGCTCGGCAATGCGGTGCTGATCTGGGTCGGCCTGTTCGTGGCGTCAGTAGCGCTCGACGGCGTCTTGCCGATTCTGAGCTTGCCGAGCCTCCGCTACGTGCCGGGCTATCCAGTGCTGTTGTTCGTGGTCGAGGTGTACTTCCTGGTGCTGTCGCCGCTGCTGCACTGGTGGTCGCGGCGGCTCGAGAGCGGCGCCGACCGGTTCGCGCTGCGGCTCACGCGCGATCCGGCCGGGTTTGCGGGGGCGATGCAGCGGCTTGGCTGCCAGAACCTGGTCGAGCTGTGCCCGCCGCGATGGTCCGAGGTGCTGCTGGCGACGCACCCGGCCCTCGGGCGGCGCATTCAGCTCGCCGAGAGCTGGAGCGCCTGATGCGCGGCCTGGACGATCCGGTCGTCGTCGCGCGTCGGCCGATCGGACCGCCGCCGCTGGCGCTGCGTCTGGCGGCGGTGCTGGCGGTGCCGCTGCTGCTGTACGCCCTGGTCATGACCGGCCAGAAGGCGGTCGAGAACTACCAGCTGAATCAGCAAGCCGATTCGCTGCGGGCGCAGATCGCCGGCTTGCGGGCGCAGAACGTCCAGCTGCAGCAGCAGATCGAACAGGCGCGGACGGATGCGGCGATCGAGACGATTGCGCGCGAGCAGTTGGGGTTGATCAAACCAGGCGATCACCCGCTGGTGCTGATTTCCGACGGATCCTCTGGCACGAGTACAGTCAGCACGGCGCCGGTCGCGGAGCCGACATCCGCGCCCGAGCCGACGTGGCGCCAGTGGTGGGACTACGTCGTCGGCTGAGTTTGTGTGACGCTTCCCGTGACGCCCCCTGACTATGCTGTGGGTGGCGGGCGGGGGACGGTGCGGCCCGCGCGCGCGCGCGAGACGGTCCGCCGCGAGCTGCGAAGGGCCATGGCGCGGGTCCCGGACGTCTTTGCGCCCGGCGCGCGGCTCGTCGTCGGCTTCTCAGGCGGTCAGGATTCGACCTGCCTGCTCCACGCCCTCGTTCACACCCGCCGCCAGCTCGACCCGATCGCCGTCCACGTCGACCATGCCCTGCGCGCCGATTCCGCGGACACCGCGCGGCGAGTCGTTGAACTGGCACACACGATCGGCGTCGACTGCGAGGTTGCGCGCGTCGACGTGGCCGCGTATCGCCAGCGCCTCAAACACGCCTCGACCCAGCAAGCCGCGCGGGCGGCCCGCTACCAGGCGCTCCTCGCGGCCGCCGAGCGTCACGCGGCCGCGGCGATCCTGGTGGCGCACACGGGCGATGACCAGGCCGAAACGGTGCTGCTCAACCTGCTGCGCGGCACGGGGCTGCTCGGTCTGGCGGGGATGCGGATGGACGACGCGGTCGAGCCTGGCAGGTTCGGTCCGCCACCGTCAGCCGGCTTCGCGCACCACGCGGCCATCAGGTTGGTCCGACCTTTGCTAAAAGTGGCGCGGTCGATCACTCTCGAGTACTGCATGGATGCTGGACTGCACGTCGTCGAAGATGCCTCGAATCGCACGCGCGCCTATACGCGCAATCGCGTGCGTCTGGACGTGCTGCCGCTGCTCGAGCAGTTCAACCCGGCCATTCGGACCGTGCTGGCCCGCACCGCGGATCTGGCGGCCGACGACCTCGCGGCGCTTGACCACGTCGTCGGACAGATCCTCCCGCGGATGCGCAGCCATCTGCCCGTCGACGAGACCTCTTCCAGCGGAGCCGAGAGGATGGCGCAGGATCAGCAGTTCGACTTGCGGCTGTTTCGGAGCCAGTCACGCGCGCTGCAGCGACGCGTGTTGCGAGCGGGGATCGCGGCCTTATCCGGAGGTCTGGTCGACGTACCGGATGCGCCCATCGAAGACGCGCTTGATCTCTTGCAAACCAGTGGAGCCAACCGGGCGTATCACTTACCGTATGGCATCGAGCTCTGCATCGGCGCACAGGCGTTCAGCTTGCAACGCGGAGGCCGCGCGCGCCAGCGGCAGCCGCAGTTGCGGAAAAAGTGGGCCGCGGTAGTTCCGCGCGTATAATGCCAGCACCCGGGAGGGTCCCACCACGCATGGACACGAAGTGGCTGAGAAACAGCTTCGTCTATCTCATCATCCTGGTCGCGATCATCGCGCTCTTCTTCACGGTCGTGCAGCAAGGTGGGACACCCGACGTCAAGCCAATTGCCCTCAACGATCTGGCCCAGAAAATCAAGGCCGGCCAGGTCAAGACCATCGAGGTCACGGACGATCGCGTGGTGGCGACCGCCAGTGTGCCCGGTGGGGCGGACCAGAAGTTCACCACGCGCACGGGTCGAGACAATTTCCTCGACGCCATGCACAACTTTGGCGTCACGCCTGAAGAGCTCGCCAACGTCAGCTATACCGTCAAAGATCCCCCGCAAATCAGCAACTGGTTGGGCATCCTCGTCAACCTGCTGCCGTTGATCTTCTTCGGCGCAATCCTGCTGTTCATGATGCGCCAGGCCCAGGGTTCGAACAATCAGGCCTTGAGTTTCGGCAAGAGCCGCGCGCGTATGTTCATGGGGAACAAGCCGACCATTACGTTCCAGGACGTCGCGGGTGTCGAAGAGGCCAAACAGGAGCTTCAAGAAGTCGTGGAATTCTTGAAGTATCCCGAGAAGTTCGCTGCGCTCGGCGCCCGCATTCCGAAGGGCGTCCTGCTGGTCGGGCCGCCAGGTACGGGCAAGACCCTGCTCAGTCGCGCGGTCGCCGGTGAAGCGGGTGTGCCCTTCTTCAGCATCTCTGGCTCCGAGTTCGTCGAGATGTTCGTGGGCGTCGGCGCCAGCCGCGTGCGCGACCTGTTCGATCAGGCCAAGCGCAACGCGCCGTGCATCGTCTTCGTCGACGAGATCGACGCCGTCGGCCGTCAGCGTGGGGCAGGTCTGGGCGGCTCGCACGACGAGCGCGAGCAAACCCTGAATCAGATCCTGGTCGAGATGGACGGTTTTGACTCGAACACCAACGTGATCGTCATCGCCGCGACCAACCGTCCAGACGTGCTCGACCCCGCCCTGCTGCGACCCGGTCGTTTCGACCGTCAGGTGGTGCTGCCGGCGCCGGACATCAACGGTCGCAAAGCGATTCTCGAGGTCCACGCCAAGGGCAAGCCGTTCGACAAGACGGTCGAGCTGGCGACGCTGGCCAAGGTCACGCCCGGGTTCTCAGGCGCCGATCTGGCCAACCTGATCAACGAGGGCGCCATCCTGGCCGCCCGCCGCAATAAGAAAACCATCGGCATGTCCGAGCTCGAAGAAGCGATCGACCGCGTCATCGCCGGCCCCGAGCGCAAGAGCCGCGTCATGTCCGACAAGGAAAAGCAGCTCACCGCGTACCACGAGGGCGGTCACGCCGTCGCCATGCGCTTCCTCGAGCACCACGACCCGGTCCACAAGATCACCATCATCGCCCGCGGCATGATGGGCGGTTACACGCGGCCGCTGCCGCCCGAGGACCGCTATTACATGACCAAGAGCCAGTTCAAAGCCAGTATCGCCTCGGCGCTGGGCGGCCACGCCGCCGAGCAGGTGGTCTTCGGCGAAATCTCGACTGGCGCCGAAAACGACATTGAAAAAGCGACCAACATCGCCCGCAAGATGGTCAAGGAATACGGCATGAGCGAGCGTCTCGGGACCGTGGCACTCGGTCACAAGGAGGAGCTGGTCTTCCTGGGTCGCGAGATTGGCGAGCAGAAGAACTACTCGGAGAAAACCGCGGAGGCGATCGACGAGGAAATTCGACGTCTGATCGACGAAGGCTACGCTCAGGCCGTACAGATCATCACCGACCATCGTGACGTGCTGGATCACATTGCCAGCGCGCTGATCTCGGTCGAAACGCTGGACGGCGAGAACCTGGAGCGCGTCTTCCGCGGCGAGCCGCCGCTGACCGGCGGCACCCACGCCGAGGTACCGCCGCCACCCCAGCCCGAAGCACCGCGCGAGCGCCCAACGCTGCAGCCCGTGCCGCGGCTCTCGCCGGGCGCCGCTTCCAGCACCTCGTAAGACATCACGAACACCGGTCTCGCCTACTCCGAGGCATTCCTGCGCCACGCGACTGGCGCACGCCATCCGGAGCGGCCTGACCGGCTGCGGGCCATCACGCAGCACCTGCTCGAAGTCGGGACCTGGGATCGACTCCATAGGTGGGAGCCGGCGCGGGTTGCCGAGGAAGACCTGCTGCTCGTCCACACGCCAGAGCACGTCACGGCGATGCGCCAGTTTATGGCCAGCGGCGGTGGCCACATTGACGCGGACACCGTGGTCGCCGCTGACTCCTGGGAGGCGGCGTTGCGCGCGGCGGGCGGAGTCGTCGAAGCCGTGGATCGCGTCTCTTCAGGTCAGGACGACAACGCGTTCTGCGTGGTGCGGCCGCCCGGCCATCACGCCACGCCTGGCCAGGCGATGGGTTTCTGCGTGTTCAACAACGTCGCCATCGGCGCCGCGTGGCTGCTGGCTCGCAAGCGCGCCGAGCGCATCGCCATCCTCGATTACGACGTCCACCACGGCAACGGCACCCAGGACGCGTTCTACACGCGACCCGACGTGCTGTACGTTTCCACGCACCAGTACCCGCTGTATCCCGGCACCGGCCACTGGCAGGAAACTGGCGCCGCGGCGGGGGCTGGGTGCACCCTCAACCTGTCACTTCCGCCCGGCTCGGGTGACGACGTCTACCGCGTCGCGCTGGCGGAGATCGTCCAACCGGCCGTGCGTCGGTACGCGCCGGACTTCATCCTGGTCTCCCTTGGCTTCGACGCCTTCTGGGACGATCCGCTGGCCAACCTCCGCCTGTCGATTGGCGGCGCCTACGCCCCGTTGATTCGCTCCGCGCGCGAACTGGCGCGCGAGCTGTGCGACGGGCGGCTCGTCGTCGGCCTGGAGGGTGGCTACAACCTCGAAGCGCTGGCGCACGGCGCCGACGCGGTGTGTCGCTTGCTGCTCGGCGACGAGCCGGCGGCCGACCCCCTTGGACCACCGCCGGACCAGTTGTCCGTGGCGAACGTGCGGCCGCTGCTGGATGCGATGCGCGAG
This sequence comes from Chloroflexota bacterium, assembly GCA_019247515.1. Taxonomy (GTDB): domain Bacteria; phylum Chloroflexota; class UBA6077; order UBA6077; family CF-72; genus CF-72. Next base: position 14,258 of record JAFAOS010000534.1, read on the forward strand.
CTGCACGCGTTGACAAGTGGCTGAGTCTGGCCCTAGAGTGTGGGCCACGTCCCCATCTGGGAGGGTCCAAGTTGGCATCTAACAGCACAGACGGTTGCATCGGCGCGGGGGTCCATCTGGGGATCCTCCGTGCGCGCGTTCGCGCGCTTCGACCGTCGTGGACCCCGAACCTGGTGGGGAGCGGCTGGCATTGATTTAGCCGCCTGAAACGCGCAACACGTTCCCCACCTCACCGGCTCCCCGGTTTGTCCGTCCGCCGTTTTGAGTGATTGTCGATGAGGGTTTTTTCGTGAACGTGATCGCGACTTCAATTCACCAGGCGCAACCCGCCCTGGACGTAGCCGGCGTCTCGAAGTTTTTCGGTTCGCGGCTCCGGCTCTCGGTGCCCTGGCGCGCGAAGTCGGCGCCGAAGAAGCGCGTCCTGGCGGTTGACGACGTCTCGCTGAGGGTCGAGCGCGGCGAGATCTTCGGCGTCCTCGGCGCCAATGGCTCCGGCAAGTCGACGTTGATTCGCGTCATCTCGACGCTGCTCCTCCCCGATAGGGGTACGGTGCGTGTCTTTGGGCTGGACGTGGTCCGCCACGAGCTCGAGGTCAAACAACTGATCAATCGGGTCAGCGTCGACGCGGCGTTCTTCAAAAAGCTCAGTCCGATGGAAAACCTCATGTACGCCGCACGGTTGTATGGACTGGGCGCCGATTCAGCGCGGAGTCGCGGACTCGAAATCCTGGAGCGGCTGGGCATCAGCCGCAAGGTCGCCCTGGAACCGATGGAGGAGATGTCGCGCGGCATGCAACAGAAGGTGGCGATTGCGCGCGCGCTGCTGACGTCGCCGGTGCTGCTGCTCCTGGACGAGCCGACCACCGGACTCGATCCGAGGTCGAAA
>JAFAOS010000539.1 GCA_019247515.1 Chloroflexota bacterium
ACAACTGAGAGGGACAATCTGCATGCCTAAGTTCATCGATTTCCATCCGGGTGTCCAGATAGCACCCGAGCACGTCGCGCAAATCCGCCAGGATGCTGTCGACGGAAAGTCTGACCAGTTCGGGGTTCGTCAACTCGAGTTCTACTACAGTCCTGATGGCAAGGGTGTTTACTGCGTCCTCGAAGCTCCCGATGAAAGCGCAGTGCGCAATCACCACAACGGGAATTGCAACGAGGTAATCAGGGTCGAGTCGCTGTTCTGAGAAAACGAGCTCATGTCCAAGGACGGATGATGTCAATAGCCCAACAAGACGCAATCACGATGCTACAAAGCGATCCGGTCGCGCAGGACCTGCTCCAATCCGCGATTCCGGCTCGATTAGCCTATGTCTGGCGCGACGGCACACCCCGTGTCGTCCCTATGTGGTTTCACTGGACGGGACAGCAGTTCCTGATGGGAGCGCCGCCCAACGCTCCCAAGGTGAGAAGCCTTCATGATCATCCTCGCGTGGCGTTTACGATCGATAGCAATCAATGGCCGTATCTGCTGCTCACCGTTCAAGGCAGCGCCTCGCTACGGTTTATCGACCAGCCTGTGAACGATACGTTCCCTGAGTACGCTGCGATGGCACGCCGTTATCTTGGCGACGCTGGCGCTCAAGAGTTTCTCACCTTGGCCCGCGAGACATTCAAGCGTTGGACCCGAATAGCGATCGACCCGGACGAAGTGCGAATTCTCGATTTCAAGCAGCGGTTTCCCAGCGCCTGGTCCGCACGTTAGTCGGGTCGCGCTAGCAATTGGCCGGCGCTTGGCTCCTCAGCGGAGCTGCCAAGATAAAGTCGTTTTGCATGGATTTTATGGCACGCGCGGTTTGCCGTCTCGGACGAATGGAGTCCGGTTGGCATTCCACCCTGCGACAGTAACGAACACCGTCAATTGCGGCCAGCGCACGAGCAGACGGCCAAGCACATGCAGGCGCAGCGGTAGCGATTCCAGCGCTGCATTGATCGTGCGCGGGCGGAGTTGGACGCGCATAGCGAAGGTGGCGTTCGAGGCCGCTGCGACCGCGCGCTGCTGCTGCTCGGCTTCGCCGGCGCGTTCCGCCGCTCCGAGCTCGTTGCCCTGAACGTCGAGGATCTCGAGTTCTCCAGCGCGCCGGCCTGGCCGTCACCCTGCGCCCTGCCAAGACCGACCAGGAGGGCCGCTCGCGGCGGCTTGGTATCCCGTACGGCTCGAGCGAGAAGGCCTGTCCCGTCAGATCGCTACAGGCCTGGCTCGAAACTGCACGTATTGCAGAAGGGCCGGTGTTCAGGTCTTTGGATACATTCCAGCGGGTGCAGCCGAAACGGCTATCGGACAAGGTGGTGGCGCGCATCGTGAAGCGTCGCGCCGCGGCCGCGGGGCTGGATCCCGACCGTTACGCGGGCCATTCGCTCAGGGCGGGTCTGGCGACGAGTGCGGCGGCCGGCGGTGCCTCCGAGCGAGCGATCATGGCCCAGACCGGCCACCGGTCGACGGACATGGTGCGACGCTACATCCGCGAGGCGAAGCTGTTTGCCCCCGACAACGCGGCCACTCTGGCGGGGCTGTGACTGCACCGCGAGCGCGACGACGTGCGCCGTCCCGCCAGTTGCACTCCAGCGGCGGTGGAGACACGATACACGGCTGTGAGCGCTCTGCCGCTACCTGAACCGGAACTGCTGATGAACGAGGCGGAGTACCTGGCCTTCGAAGAGACCGCCGCTACCAAGCACGAATTCGTCGATGGCTTCGTCTACGACTGGCCGGGGTACGAGTACGGTCCCGAGGGACTCGCGGGCGCAACGCGCGGCCAAAACGGCCTGCAGGTGAATCTGCTCACGCTGCTGGCGCCGCTGGCGCGCGCGGCCGGGTGTCGGGTGTACGGCAGCGACCTGCGGCTGCGCGTGCGCCTCCGTGGGGCCACGCCGGGCGAGGGCGCCACGCGCCGCTACTATTACCCGGATGTGATGGTGCTGTGCGATCAGGCGCTGCACGCGGACGAGGGCGACGACGACATGCACGTCACGCGTCCGTGTGCCGTCTTCGAGGTCCTCAGCCGCCGCAGCGCGCGCATCGACCACGGCGAAAAGCGCGAGGTGTATCGCGCTATGCCCAGCGTCCAGACCTACGTCATCGTCCATCAGCAGCAGCCTCGGCTCGAGATTTATCACCGGCAACCAGACGGCGCCTGGCAGGGGCCGCGACAACTCGGTCGAGGCGACAGACTCGAACTACGATGCATCGCGGCTGGCGTGGACGTCTCGGCCATCTACGACGCGTAGAGCGCAGCGGCTCGCGACCGCAAGCGCAGCGACCACCGATCTATCACCGGGGAGGTTGTCGGCGATGCCGGGATGGAGATCTCACTCGCGGCGATCTTCGACCGCCGGGCGGATCGCGAGGATGCGGTCGGTGCTTCGCCCCATGTTCACTTTCACCTTGCCGGGCGCAAGGTGAGCCAGGCACTCTGGACAGTAAATATGGGCGTCGATTGTAGTGAGTCCGAATACGCCAGCTCCGCCTGGAGGATCTCTTCGCCAGCAACGTGCATTCTGCTGCTGGCCACCAGTCGCATCGGTAATGTCCATGCCCAGACCAGACTGGCGGCCCTTGGACATTTCAGCTCTCCGCTCCTGGCGGCCTCCTCGAGCTGGTGGGGGTCAACAAAAGAGACTTACTTTGCGGCCGTCAACCTCCTTCCGCTGTCGGAATTGACGTGAAGCCGATCACCTCGCAGCCCCCCGCGCCTCGAGGAGAAGCTGAAAGCTGCCACGAACAAGGCAGCGCAGCCGGCAGCCGTCGACCTGCATTGCATTGGACTGCAGGCGGCATGGCTTGTACACCTCACGCAGGACTGCGCTCCGCCGCGTGAGGGTCCGTCGGGTCAACATCGCTCCGTTGACTACGGCGTCGCCAATGCGGGGCGAACGGTCGGAGTCACAACCTCGGCCGGACGACCGCTGTACACCTCAGGCTGAAAACCTTTGATGAAGAGCCATACTGGCAACCCACCTCGAAAAAGATGCCTGGGATCGAGAGCATCAGGCCGATGTGAATCCCGAAAAGCTCGGCAATCATGCTCAGCATGAGGCTCACGTAGCCCACAAGACCGCCAACTGCCAGGAATCGGGGGATCAGCGGTGTACGGAACAGCAGCGAACACAGGAACAAGCCCGCAACTGCGAGTGTTGCTTCGCCGATCGAGTAGGCCATGGATGTTCCACTGGACCAGGAGAGAGCCGAGGCCCTGGGCCAAAGCCACGCTCGCCTGCCGCGTCAAGCGTTTGCTGGCCCAGCGGAATGATCAGCAGCAGCGCGAGCACCCCGACGTCCAGCATGACGACCTGGACCACAATGAAGGACAGGTACGCCAGCGCGCTGCGCTTGCCATGGTTTTCCAGAATCGGAAAGAAGAGGACTCCTTTGCCAACATCCACCACGGTGTTCAACAACATCAGAAAGGCGCCGATGACCAGGGTCGTCTGATGTGCGGGAACCGTCGAAAGAAAGTCGGCGCTGCCGGTCACGGACTTGAGAAAACGGGTTGAAGAGATATTCGGCTGGCTCAAATGCGTCGGTGGCTTCCGTCGCACCCGCTACCGTGGACTCGAGCGCACGCAACTGGCCGGCTATCTCGTCGCGGCGGCGTACAACCTGGTGCGCATAGCTCGGTTGATGACGCTCGAACCTACGACCGCGTGATCGGCGCGGCAGGTCACTGCCGAGCAACACGATTCGGAGGCTCCCCCAAACCCATGATGAACCCCCCACCCCAGACCATCACCGGGCTGCCAAAACGTCCGCCGAGCGATTCTTCATCACCCTGCTAAGGCTCGGACCGCTGGCTATATCGCATCGTCCAGATCGGGACCTGACCGGGTCCATACTCATTGCCGGTCCAGGGCGTGCCGCAGATGTGCAGATAGGCGTAAGGAGTGCCATCGAACATGACCCACGCGCCCGCGTCTCTCACCGTGTTGGGCAGGCCGCAAAGCTTGGCGTCGTAAGGCCAAATGATCATCCAGTGGGGGCCAATCGGGATACCCGGACTGGTTCCATCGAACGGATCGGTATTGCTATGCTGGGTGGCGCCGCACAGCATATAGATAAGACCCGGAGCCCTGTTTGTGGGCTTCAGTTTCTTGGCCATAATGTCCATCATCCACTGGGCGTAGATTGGTGCGCACGTCGTTAGCGCCTGGACGTAGTCGAGCTCCGTCCACGGCTTGCCCAGGTAGAGCGACTCATATATGGGATCCTTGCGGTGCGAGACGCGGTCGACCTCGATCACCGGATAGTCGTGGCCGCCCGAGTAATAGCCGGGGAACTCCCCAAACGGACCCTCCGGTTCGCGCTTGCCGGCCAGGATGCGGCCCTCCAGTACTACTCGGAGCCCCACGGCACATCCAATCCGCGGGCCGACTTGACGACGCGGTACGGCTGGCCTCCCTGGAGCGCGGCCGCCATCTTGTATTCCAGCTGGTCGTACAGGATCGGCGTGGCTCCCATCAGGGTCAGGATCGGGTCGTTACCGACCGCGATCGCCACGGGCAAGTCCTGGCCCCGGGCCTCGGCATGCGCCAGGTGGATGGCGATGTCGTGTTGGGGGATCGTCTGGATGCGGAGTCGGTTCGGCCGCTTGACCTGGAGTCGATAGACTCCCACGTTCTCGACGTTGTCGTTGTCCCAGTCGTCGAGGTCGCGACTCACGACGCAGGCCTTGTCGATGTAAAAACCGCCGTCGCCTCGGTTGAGGCGGAAGAGGGGCAAGAGCTGGAACAGATCGACGTTGGCGTCGACCACAACCTCCTGCCACGGGGCGGCGCTCACGCGTTCGATCTCGCCCGGGTAGTTCTGGTAACGGCGCACGAACTCGAAGAACTGCTCGCGCACCGTGGCATCACGGTCCATGCCCAGAGCGAGCGCCTGGTTGGGCCATGAGCCGTGTACGTTCATCACGACCTTAGCGGTGCGATTGTGCACCTGTATAACGCCTGGGTCATCGGTGACTCCTCTCGGGGCCATGCGTAGTCGGGAGTGTCTGTCGACCAGAGTGGCGAATGGGAGCCTGAACTGCCAGGTTCGTTGTGGGTGCGTTTTGAGGTGATGTTCGGCTCGTCCAGGCACCGAGGGTGAGCGCGCCGTCGTCAGAAGGACCGATCGTGCCTCAGATTGCTGCGTTGGGCGTGTGAACGTGCTCCCATCCGAGCCCTTCGAACAACTCACCGACGTTCCCATCGCGAACCTGGCGAAGCGGAATAGTTCGACGCAGACCTGATTTCGGGCCGATGGTATTGAGCAGCAGGACGAGCACGCCCGCCATGACGCTCTGGACATCACGGGGGCAACTTCTGGATACTTCTTGGCCGGTTGCGACTGTCCGACCAAGAGAGCGCAGGGTACGACTCGGGTTGATCAGTACTCGGCTAACGCGTCAAGGAAGGTGTTTCCCGCGCTCTTCGTGGCCCGTTCGAGCTGCGCGGGCGCAGAGTTCAGCCTCAACCAGACGGGCAGCACGTCCTGTTAGATTTCGTCCAGGCCGAGCGCGTGGTTGCCAAGACAACCGATGGGAATGGTGTCCTGTCTCTGCGCCTGGCGCAGCAAACGGAAGGGCGGTGAGGCGACTCCCGTCCGTACCCGACTCGCGCTCGGGTGGGCAACTACCCAGGTCTACCCAACCAGAGGCCCTGATGGCGCATGCCGTTATGCTTGACCCATGGCGAACCCCTACTGCTGCGCAGCGGCGTACCGGCAGCCATGATTTTCGCCGGTGCGACTCGTGCCGGACCGGCATGATCGATGACAGCGAAGCAAAGGCTGCGGCCCGGCTTGGACCCATCTCTCAGTAACTGTGAACGCGCAGTTCCGCATCATGCTCGCTCGCCCATTCCTCCGCAGCCGTGCTACCCCAGACTGCTACGAACATCGCCTGCGTGGCTGCCGACTCGCCACTCAGCGTGCGTCCGTCGCTCGCTTGCGCGTCAGCGACGGGGCCGGCGAGCTTGGGTGTGGATGGCGCAGCGGGTGTCGCTGGTAATACGGCCGTCGGTCGGCTGTTGTTCGCCGGTGTATACAGCTCCGCAGTTTGTGCACCTACACCGCCAGCTTCCAGAACATTCCCGTCGGAAAGCAGAGTAGCCGTGCTGCGCCACCGCGCTGTTTGCATACTGGCGGTATCGCTCCAGGCTCCCGTCATCGGGTCATATAGCTCTGCGGTTGCCAGCGGCTGATTGCCAACGGAGGTCCCGCCAGCAACCAGCACCTGACCGCTCCACAACAGAGTCGCCGTGTGTTGGTTGCGCGCCGATTGCATGTGCTCTGCTTCAGTCCAGGTCCCAGTCGCGGGGTCGTAGACTTCGGCATCCGACAGCAGGTGACTACTGATGCCCACTCCGCCGGCCACCAACACCTTGCCATTCGGGAGCAAGGTCGCCGTGCTGAGCCAGCGCGCGGCTTGCATACTGCCAGTAACGCTCCAGGCTCCAGTGATTGGGTCGTAGAGCTCTGCGCCGGCTACCGGACGGTTGCCCACGGTAAGCCCGCCAGCGAGCAGCACCTTGCCGCCAGGCAGAACTGCAGCCATAGCACCCGCCCGCGCGGTTTCCATTTCGCCAGTGCTACTCCACGTCCCTGTCGCCGGGTCATATAGCTCCGCGCTCGTCAGCAGCCGACTGTGACCGGCATCGCCACCGGCCACCAGAACATCACCGTTCAGCAGCAGGGCTGCAGTGGTACTGTCTCGCGGCGTGTGCATGTCACCTGTTGTGCTCCACTTTCCAGTCGTCGGGTCGTAGAGTTCTGCGCT
>JAFAOS010000563.1 GCA_019247515.1 Chloroflexota bacterium
ACGAGGCGGTGCTTGCGGCGAAGCTCAGGGGCCGCAGCGGGCGGATCAAGTCGCTGCTGCTGGATCAGGCGTTTCTGGCGGGGGTGGGAAACCTGTACGCGGACGAGGCGCTGTGGGAGGCGCGGCTGCATCCGCTGCGCGCGGCCAATTCACTCGAACCTGACGAGGTGAGGCGCCTGGCGGTGGCCATCAAGCAGGTCTTGACCCTGGGCATCGAACGGCGGGGCACCTCGTTTTCGTCGTACCGCGATTCGGACGGCAGGCCTGGGGAGAACCAGGAGTTTCTCAGCGTCTACGGGCGTGAGGGACAGGCGTGTCCGCGCTGCGGAACGCCGATCCACCGCATCGTGATCGGCCAGCGGAGCAGTTGCTTCTGTCCGACATGCCAGCCCGCAGAGTGAATGACGTTCAGGATTGACAGCTCGGGCCGTGTCGATACCAAGGGGAAACCCCTTGGAACCCCCTGGGGTCAGCCGACGCGGTGGCGGGCGTCAGCGATCATGCCGCCAGGAGCTTTTGAAAGCGCGACTCCGAGCGGAACGGCCCCACCACCGCGAGGCGGAAGGCTTCGGTGCGCCACAGCTCGCGGGCGACGCGCTGGAGCCTCTCGGCTGAGACCGCGTCGACGATGTCCAGGACCTCGTCGACGGTAAGGATCTCGCGCCGCAACAGCTCCTGACCACCCAGCCAGGAGGCCACGGCGCGCGTGTCTTCCATCCGCAGTTGCAGGCGCCCCTTGATGAACTCCTTGGCCTTGACGAGCTCCTTTTCGGGCACGCGGTCGACCATCTTGAGCAGCTCGTCGATCGTGGCTCGCAGCGCCTCGTCCAGCTTGCTGGGATCGACGCCGGCGTTGACCACGGTCGAGCCCGTGTCCTGGTAGTGATTGACATAAGAATGCACGTCGTAGCACAGCGAGCGCTTTTCCCTGATCTCCAGGAACAGCCGACTGCTCATGCCTTCACCCAGCACCGCGTTCAGCACGTCCAGCACGTAGCGGTCCGGGTGCGCCGCCGACAGCCCCGGCGTCGCCAGACAGAAGTGCGCCTGCTCCGTCTTCTTCGAGCGGAGGCGCAGGCGCGGCGTGTCATCCGGAATCTGGGCCGGATACCACGTGCCAAACTCACGCGGCTGCCAGCCGCCCAGGTACTCGCGGACGCGCTCGAGGACCTCCGCGTGGGTCACGTTGCCGGCCACGGCCACCACCGTGTTCTGCGGCACGTACAGATGGCCCATGTAGCGATTCACGTCGTCGCGGGTGATGGCTTTGACGCTGTCCGGCGTGCCGCCGGTGTCGCGTCCGAGCGGCTGATGCGGCCAGACGATCTCGTCGATGAGGATGTTGACGATGTCCGCCGGGCTATCCTCGGTCATGGCCAGCTCTTCGAGGATGACCGCGCGCTCTTTTTCGAGCTCGTCGGGGTCCATCAACGAGTTGAGCAAGCTGTCGGTCAGGATGTCGAGGGTGGCCACGAAGCGGTGGTCGCCCACTTTGGCCCAGTACACGGTCAACTCTTTATCGGTGCCGGCGTTCATGACGCCGCCGATGCCTTCGATCTCCTCCGAGATCTCGCGCGCGGTCGGCCGCCGCCGGGTGCCCTTGAACAGCATGTGCTCCAGGAAGTGAGAGACGCCAGCCTCGTCGTCGCGCTCATACCGCGAGCCTGCCCCGATGAAAATGCTGATGCTCACCGATCGCGTGTGCGGCAGCGTGCTGCTGACAACGCGCAGGCCGTTGTCGAGCACGGTCTTGTCGAACATCAAGTGCCCCCGGAGTGTACGGGTTCCGGACTTGCCCAGCCTCGTGTTCGATCGACGGCCCGCAGCCAGTTGGCGTACAGCGACTCGCGCTGGTCCGCGCTCATCCTGGGCTCGTAGCTCCGCGCCGCGCGCCAGTGCTGGCCGAGCGCCGACTGGTCGTGCCACACGCCGGCGGCGAGGCCAGCCAGGCTGGCGGCGCCAAGCGCGGTAGTCTCCTGGACGGCCGCCACCTCCACGGGCACTCCGAGCAGGTCGGCCTGAAATTGCATCAGAAAAGGATTGGCCGTCCCACCCCCGTCGACCTTCAGCCGCTCGATTGGCTGCCCGGCGCGCATCATGGCATCGGCAAGGTCGCGCGACTGGTAGGCGATGCTTTCCAGGGTCGCCCGGACGACGTGCGCCCGAGTTGTGCCCCGCGTCAGGCCAATCAGCAGGCCGCGCGCGTACATGTCCCAGTGCGGCGCGGCGAGGCCGACGAAAGCTGGCACCAGGTAGACGCCGTCGTTGTCAGCGAGCGAGCTCGCCAGCGCGTCGGTCTCAGCGGCATCGCGAATCAGGCCAAGACCGTCGCGCAGCCACTGAACAGCGGCGCCGGTGACAAACGTGCTGCCCTCCAGGGCATAGGTGGTTCGGTCGCCGAGGCGCCACGCCACGGTGGACAGCAGGCCGTCCGCGGACTGTGGCGGGTGTTCGCCGGCGTTGACCAGCAGGAAGCAGCCGGTGCCGTAGGTGTTCTTGGCCTGACTGGGCTCGAAGCACGCCTGCCCGAAGAGTGCGGCCTGCTGATCGCCGGCGATGCCCGCGATCGGCAGCGACGCGCGGAAATGCTCCAACTCGGTCTCGCAGTACACCTCCGAAGACGAGCGGACCGTCGGGAGCATGGCCCTGGGCACGTCCAGTAGCCGCAGTAGATCGGCGTCCCAGTCGAGCGTGTGGATGTTGAACAGCAAGGTCCGCGAGGCGTTCGAAACGTCCGTGCAGTGGACGCGCCCGCCGCTGAGCTTCCAGACCAGCCAGGTGTCGATCGTCCCGAACAACAGCTCACCGGCCTCGGCGCGACGTTGCGCGTCGGGCACACGATCCAGCAGCCAGCGGATCTTGGTCCCCGAGAAGTACGCGTCGACGAGCAGGCCAGTGCGCTCACGGAACAGGGGCTCGAGGCCGTCCGCCTTTAGCCGCTCGCAGATGTCGGCGCTGGCGCGGCTTTGCCAGACGACCGCGGGAGCAATCGGCCTCCCCGTGCGTCGCTCCCAAACGACGGTGGTTTCACGCTGATTGGTGATGCCGATGGCCGCAACGTCGGCGGCGGACGCCCGTGCACGGTCGAGCACCTCGCGGCCGACAGACCGCGTAGCGGACAGAATCTCCTCGGCGTCGTGCTCCACCCAGCCTGGCCGGGGGTAGCTCTGAAGGATTTCGCGGTCGGCCGTCGCGACCACCTGTCCGTCCGAGTTGAACAGGAGCGCGGCCGAACCGGTGGTCCCCTCGTCCAGCGCGAGCACGTACTTCATACGCGCACGTCAGTGCGGCTGAAGCGGCGCATCGGCGCGATCTCGGTCTGGTAGGCGGCGATCTGGCGGCGCTTTTCCGCGGCGTCCCAGCCGAGCAGGGGTGCCAGGTGGTCGGCCACGGCGTCCAGACAGTCCAGCGCCTGGCAGGCGCGCAGACCGAGCGCTGTTCGACGCAGCAGGACGTCGCCAATCGACGCGGCCCACTCGGCTTCGACGGCGTGGTTCAACTCGGCCAGAATGGTCGGCTCGTCCGGGCAGACGCGCGCGGCCAGCGAGGGGTCGCGCTCGACTCGCGCGATGACCGCGGGCGCCATCGAGCCGTAGACCGAGCCGAGATGCGCGGCCTGCTCGTGGTCCAGACCAAGTGGTTCCGCAAGGGGCCAGAGCTCGGCTTCGACGTAGCTGTCGATGTCGCCGAGCTGCCCACCTGGCAGTGGATGGAGCTCGGTCGTGGAATCCGCGTGGCGGCGCAAGCCGAGCTTGCGCGCCACCAGGTCGCCAACTTCTTCGGCAATCGCTCGATAGCCGGTGACCTTGCCGCCAACCACCGAGACGATGCCCGGCACCCCGTCGCGTCGGGCGTGATCGTGAAGGGCGTGCTTGCGGGAGACCTTGCCTTCGCTCACGTGCTCGATGCGGACCAGCGCGCGCACGCCGGCGTAGCTGTAGTACACGTCGTCGAACCGCGCCGACGGAAACGCTCGGCCGGCCTCGTCGACCAGGTACTGGACTTCTGCCGCGTCGGCGGCGGCGGCGCTGGGATCGCCGTGGTAGTCGGTGTCGGTGGTGCCCACCAGCGAGTACCCCAGCCAGGGAATGACGAAGAACAGGCGTCCGTCGTGCTCGGCAAACAGCACGTGCGCGTGCCGCGACGCCGCGGGCGTGACGATGTGGACGCCCTTGGTGAGTCGCAATAGCGGTCGCCGACCGGGTCGAAGACCGGCGGTCGTCAGATCGAGCCACGGGCCCGTGGCGTTGACGGTCAACCGCGCCTGCGCGCGCACCTCGCGACCGCTGAAGCCGTCGCGAACCAGCGCGCCGATAACCCGTCCGTCCTCATCGCGGAGAAAGCCGCTGGCGGGCGCGTGCGTCAGGATCAGGCCACCCGCGCGGGCAGCGTCAAGTGCGTTTTCCACCACCAGGCGCTCGACGAGCGAGACCTGTCCGTCATAAAAGCGCCAGGCGCCCTGCAGTCCGTTGGGGTCCAGACCAGGCTCGATGCGCAACAACTGGCGTTTGTTCAGCCACTGGCGGGTGGGCAGGCTCTTGTCGAACGACAGGGCGTCGTACAGCTGCATGCCGGCCTGAAGCTTGGCACGGTACAGCACGCCACGGCGGTACATCGGCATTAGGAACTGGAGCGGTTGCACCAGGTGGGGCGCCAGACGCAGCAGGACCTCGCGCTCGCGCATATCGGTCCGCACCAGCGCGAAGTCGAACATTTCCAGGTAGCGCAGACCGCCGTGAATCAGTCGGGTCGGACGCGACGACGTACCAGAGGCGAGGTCGTCCTGTTCGACCAGGGCGACCCTGAGTCCGCGCAGGGCCAGGTCGCGGGCGATGCCGGTCCCGACGATGCCGCCGCCGATGATCAACACGTCGAGCGGTCCGCGTTCGAGCGCCTCGAAGTCCTGGTCGCGTTGGTCCAGCACGCTCATGCCTGCAGCCCGAAACTGTCGGGCAACAGCTGCTCCGAGGTGAAGCGCCCAAGACCATCCACGCAGATTGGCGCGTCGCGCGAGAAGTGTTCGACGATGACCTGCCGACACGCTCCGCACGGCGAGCAGCCTCCGGCACTGGCGTCCACACAGGCAACGGCCAGGGCGCGGAACGGGCGGCTGGCACCCGCGGCGATCGCCGTGAAGATGGCGTTGCGCTCCGCGCAGATGCTCAGCCCGTAGCTGGCGTTTTCGACGTTGCAGCCGACGTACTCCGAGCCATTGGCGTCTTCGAGAGCCGCGCCGACACGGAAGTGGGAATACGGCGCATAAGCACGCAGGGCGACTTCACGCGCCCGCGCGATCAGGCGCTGCACGGAGAAAAGTGTAGCGTGCGTAGGACATGATCCTGGTGACCAATGACGACGGCGTCGACTCGCCCGGGCTCAGCGCCCTGGCACGTGCGCTCAAACGCATTGACGACGTCTGCGTAATCGCACCCAACCGCAACTGGACCGCGGCCGGGCATACCAAGACCCTGGACCGACCGCTCCGCGTCACCGAGATCACGCTGCCAGGCTCGCGACAGACTGCATTCTCCAGCGACGGCTCGCCGTCGGACTGCGTCGCACTGGGCTTTCTGGGACTCGCGCCCGAGCGACCGCGACTGGTCGTCTCGGGCATCAACACCGGTCCGAACATGGGCAGCGACATCACCTATTCGGGCACGGTCTCCGCGGCGATGGAGGGCGTCGTTTCGGGCGTGCCCGCGATCGCAGTGTCGCTGGGCGACTACCTGGACTGGGACTTCAGCTACGCAGCGGCGTTTTCGGCGCGGCTGGCGCAACGCGTCCTGCGCGAAGGGCTCGAGAGCGACGTGCTGCTGAATGTCAACGTGCCGCGCGGGCGGCGCTCAGACATCCACGGCGTACGGGTAACCCGCCTGGGACGCCGCGAGTACAACGACCAGCTGATCCGCCGCAAAGACCCGTTTGGCAGGGACTACTTCTGGATCGGCGGCAGCCCGCCCGGCGGCGCGGGCGAGCCAGGCACCGACCTGCACGCGGTGGCCGCGGGTTACGTTTCCGTAACACCCGTGCAGCTCGACCTGACCAACCACGCGTTGATCGATCAGATCGCCGGTTGGAACCTCCACGCCTGACAAACGACAGTGACGATGTCGCCGGCCAGATCAGCCCTCGTCGTCAGATTCATCGTCGTCTTCGGCGTCCGAGATCACGCCGCGCTCCGTGCCCTGATACACGGTCACCAGAAAATCGTCGCGCGGCCGATCCGCGGTCCACACCAGGTCGTCGTCGATGCGCTGCACCAGGCCGTGAACGTCCTCGTCGCTCAAGTCGCGCTCGACGATCAACACCCCATGCACGACGCTCGCACCGAAGTGCAGGTCGACGCGACCAAAAGGTGTATCACCCTCACTGAGCAGGTACGCCTCCGACTGTGGCGTTCGGCACACCCGGTCGTAACGCAGGTCGACAAAAGCTGTGGAGCGCTCGCCCGTCTCAGGGTCGCTGTGGGACACATTCCCCTCCGTGCGAAGACATGGCCGGCGATGCGAGAATTCGGGCTGCCCCCGGATGCGGCAGTTTGTACCCCATCTCCCACATGCTGATCGACTGCAATTTGTCGTTCTCGGCCTGATTCTGCTGGTCGCGGCCGCATTTCGGCTGAACGCGCTCGAAACCTGGGACAGCGACACCCACCAGCACCCTGACGAACGCTTCATGACCATCGTCGCCAGTGGCGTCAGCCTGCCAGCGACGATCGGCGACTACTTCAACACCGCCCATTCGAGCCTGAACCCGTACGCCAACGGTCAGTCCAACTATGCCTACGGCCAGTTGCCGCTGACCCTGACCCGCGCCCTGGCCGAAGCGCTGCCCACGTGCGCTGGGTGCATCCCGTTCACCAGTTACGACCGCGTGTACCAGGTTGGCCGCCTGCTGTCGGCACTCTCGGACCTGGGCACGATCGTGTTCGCGTGGCTGCTCGCTCGCCGCGTGTTCGGCCTGCGCACCGCGCACCTCACGGCGCTGCTGCTGGCCGTC
>JAFAOS010000571.1 GCA_019247515.1 Chloroflexota bacterium
TCTGGGTGTTGATGTAGCTCTGCCAGCCGGACAGGCTGGCTTTGCTGTGCAGCCAGTAGCTGACGTAGATCAGCATGGCCGCGGCGACCAGGCCAATGACACCTTCCATGAGCTCGCGGTTGGCGGGGTTGACCATCGAGCCGAAGAAGGCCTGAATGGCCATCCCTAGAGCGATGCTCAGCGCCAGGCCGGCCACAGCGCCCGTCCACAACCACGCCTGACCCCTGGCCGCGGCGCCGGATTTCTTCAGTACCGCCGACAGCGCCACGATGACCAGCAGCGCCTCGAGGCCTTCGCGCAGCAGGATGATCGCCGCGTCGAAGACGCCGTAGCGCCCGCCGGCGCGGTACGGCTCCAGGCGCGTCGCCATGCGGTCGACCACGGCCGCGGCCTGAGGCGAGCCCTGGGCGGCGAGGGTCGCCGCAAGCTCCATGTCGGTTTCGGTTTGCCGATAGTCGTCGGCGGAGCGCGTCTTGATCTCACCCTCGACGTCGAGCCAGGTCGCTTCGAATGCCTTCAGGCTGGCGGCGGCGGTGGGGTAGTCGTTGCGCGCGAGCGCCGCTCGGGCGGCGCCGAGCTGGTCGAGCAGAGTGGCGGCCGTTGGTTTGTCCGATGACGCGGGCGGCGTCGCACCGGCGTCGGTGGCGCCGCCGGCGACGAATTGCTGCTGTTCAGCATCGAGCGCGGCCAGCGCATCGACCACCCGAGTTTGATCCGGCGGAGAGGCCGCCAGCGCCGCGCCGACGCCGGACATTGCCTTCTCGATCGCGACGTACGAGTCGCGCGAGGCGCCGCGGACGCCATCCTCGATGTCGAACCAGGTGTTCTCGTATTGAGAGTAGGTCTGCTGAGCGGCGCCGAGGTCGCCCGCTCGCGCGGCGGCCAGCGACTGCTGCACCAGGAGATTTGCCTGGCGGAGATCGTCGGCGGGACTGGAGGACGCGTACGCGCGCAGGCCCGGCGTCAGACCGAGCCCGACGAGCGCCAGCAGCACCACCACCACCAACACGCGGATCTTTGCCGGGATCAACACCTCACCTCACGCACGCCGTCGCTGTTGGGTGAGATTAGTGGGTGCTAATCTGGAATGTCAACGGTTCCTTACGTTGCAATGTGGTTGAATCTTCGCCAATCCGTGTGCGGCTACTGCCTCGGATCGGCGGTCAGCTCCCAACGGCGTGTCGGTAGACAGGGTGCGCACGCCGAAGTGTCGGGTCACTTGTGGAAGAATTGTTGGCAGGAGTATGGACCTCACCTACAGCACGGAAGACCAGGCATTTCGCGCGCACGTCCGCGCCTGGCTCGCGGCGCGCCTGCCCGTCAAATGCGAGACCCTCGCCGACCGCCGCGCCTGGCACAGGCAGCTGCTGGAGGCCGGGTTCGTGGGCATGGGCTGGCCGCGCGAGTACGGCGGCCGCGGCGCTCGACCGGTCCAGCAGGCGATTCTCAGCGAGGAGATGACGCGCGCCGGCGCGCCGCCGCACGCCAGCGGTCCAGGCATGAGCCTGGTGGCGCCCACCTTGTTTGCCCACGGCAGCCCGGCGCAGAAGCAACGCTACCTGCCGAAAATCCTGTCGGCGGAGGAGCTGTGGTGCGAGCTGTATTCGGAGCCGAACGCCGGCTCGGACCTGGCGTCGCTGAGCACGGCCGCCGTACGTGACGACGGCGTGTACGTCGTCAACGGGCAGAAGATCTGGACCAGCGCCGGCTTCAACGCGGACCTGGGCATCCTGCTGGCGCGCACCAATCCCGGCGTGCCAAAGCACCAGGGCATCTCGTACTTCATCGTCGACATGCACACGCCAGGCATCGAGGTCCGACCACTGCGCCAGATCACCGGCGACGCCGAATTCTGCGAAGTCTTTTTCACCGACGTGCGCATTCCAACCGAGAACATGATCGGCGCCGAAGGCGAAGGCTGGCGCGGCGCGCAAACCACGCTGAGCTATGAGCGGGGCGGCAATACGCTCAGCGCCGCGACGGGTCGGCGACAGGCCGTCGAGCGCTTGATCCGGACCTGCCGAGGAGCGGGCTTGCTGGAGGATGCGCGGGTCCGCAACAAGCTGGGGCGCATGCTGGTGGACATCGAGGTGATGCGCGCCGCGGGCTTGCGAGTCCTGTCGTCGGCGGAGAAGGGCACGCGGCCGGGCGCCGAGTCGTCGGTACAGAAGCTGGCGTCCAGCGAGATGGAAAAACGCCACCAGGAGCTGTACCAGGAGATCCTGGGCGCGTTCGGACAGCTGCTGGAAGACCTGCCCGAACCCTACGCCGTTCAGCAGACAGGCTCGACCATCTCGGGCGAGCCCGTTCCAGACAACTGGGCCTTTCCCTACACGTGGTCACGCGCGCTGACGATTCTGGCAGGCACGTCCGAGATCCAGCGCAACATCCTGGGCGAGCGAGTCCTGGGTCTACCCCGCGAGCCGCGCGCCGATCGTGGGCCGTTACCCGGAAGCCTGTAACAGGTTGATGAATAACATCTCGAAGGGCTCCACCGTAGGTGGAATCTTCAGCAAGCTGTTATGCTCTGGCGCTGGCCGCCAACCATCCGTCGACGATCGCGGCGTCGCGGTTCTCGATCGTTGCGGCGACGCTCGCGCGGAGGGCTTCGGGCAGGTCGGTGCGGGGGTCGGACTGGTAGACCAGCGGCGCGTGCTGCACGCCGCTGGCGACTGCGCCCGAGCGGATGTCGACGGCGTGCTCGTAGGCGTGTTTGCGCTCGATGGCTTCACGGCGCCGCCACTCGCGCAGCTTGCGGTCGTACTCCACCTGGCGCGTCGAGCCGAAGGCTTTGACCAGCTCATAAATGTGGGTCACCTTGTTGCGCCCGAGGATGACGCCGATCCGCAGCGATTGACGCTCTTCGGCGCTCAGTGACTGGAGCCCGTCCTCGACCGCGCGACGGCGCAGGTCCTCCAGATCGCCGCCGAGTCCGTCGATGGCGCCCAGGATGCGCGCGGCCAACTCCGCGGCGGCTGCATCCGGCGAGTCACTCGCAAGCACCAGCAGGGTGCGATAGCAGTCGTTGGTCCAGCTGCGCAGCGCCCGCATGGCGCGACCGCGCAGCTGTTGCCAGGCGGTGACGTCGCGGGTGGCGGTGGCGTCGATGAGCACGTTCGGCTTGAGCACGTTCCACCCGGTGCGCGCCCAGGTGGAGACGATCACGAGGTTGACGCCGAGCCCCTCCGCGTCGACGATGCATGCCGTCAGGTCGTACATCAGCTGTTTGCGACGGCCGGCCGGCATGCGGACCACGTAAAAGGACTGGCGCGCGCCGCTGACCTGTTCGATTTCCGCCACGTGGGCGGTCCGAAAGTCCGCGGCAAGGGTGGCGTAGTCGAAGAACGTGGTGATCAATCCGCCGAGATGCACGTTGCCCGGCAGCAGCCGCGACCGGAAGCGGGCGAACGCCGACGAGGACAAGTGTGGCCGCACGGCGCGCTGGAGGGGGCGCAAAACTTTGCGCCGGAACTCGCCCGGTCGTTGGGCGCGGGCGCCGGCCAGCGCGGCCACGTACTCGGCCACCCGCTTGTCGAACGTAGCCCGCGGACCTTCGGCAACTTGTGAATCGAGCTCCAGGCCCTGCGTGGCCAGCCGGAAGATGGCGCCGGCGACTTCGCCGCGCATCAGCTCCGATTCGATGAAGGCGGCGATGCGCGCTGGCAGCGGATCGTCGGCGTTGCGCGTCATGTACATTTCGCTGGACAGCGCGGCCAGGACGGTGAAGCGCTCATCGCCGAGGAGCTGAGCGAAGAGGCCGGCCACACCCTCGTAACCGGGCGCGGTGAGGCCCTGACGCCAGCGGATGCGCTTGCCGGAGTCGAAGACGATCGAGCCGTTGACGGAGCGGGAAGCGCGTTCGGCGTCGATGATGGCCTTGATAGTTTCGACGCGGCCTTCGCCGGCGCGGAGATACCAGTCGCTGAGGCTGCGATACAGACCCACAATGGTGGTAGCCAGGTCCACCGGCGGGGCGGTTCCAAACCCTGGTAGTTGAAGGCGAGCGACAGTTGACGGCAAGTAAATCAGTCTCGCCAGGTCCGCCCGAATCTGCTCCAGCCGCGAGCGGATCTCTTCGAATCGCGAGCTGTCGAGCCCCGCGTGCTGCACCAGCTCCACGTCCGACCACCCGCGCGCCAGCTGCACGATGCTCACGATCGGCGCCTCGGCGATGCCAATCTCGCCTGCCTTCTCCCACTCGCGCATGCGTTTGCCCGTCGCCTCCGCCGCATCCGCTCGCCCGCGGTACATGCCAAACGACGTGCGACCGATCGCTACCCGCTCCTCCAGCGGAATCTCCGCGAACCACGCCCGCAGCCGCGACGCCCCCAGCCAGGCGACGTACTCCAGCAGCGTCGCCTTGTACACGTCGAGCAAGTCGCGAATGCGCCGCTCGCGCGCGGAGTTTGCAAATGGCAGACCAAGCTCGGCGAACGGCGCCACGTAGCCGTAGCCGATCAGCGTATCCAGCGGAATGCTGTGCGCCAGCCGCATGCCGAGTTCGGCAAAGCGCGGTCGGTACGCCTCGGCGGTGCCTGAAAAGCCGATCAGCCCGCGGGATGCTGCCGTCGCGCAGCCACTCCGTCAACTGGCGGGTCACGTCGGCGGAAACGCTGCGCATGTCCTCGACGACCTTGTGCACCTCGTCGAGCACGACGTACTGGATGTTGGCGAGTTGCAGGAAGACTTCGATGGAGTCGACGTCGAAGCCGCCCTTGCCCACCCCGGAGCCGGTCTGTGCCAGCGCCGCGTACGTCATCAAGATGACCGCTGGATGGCTGCCAGTCCGTCGCTTGAAGCGTTCGAGCTGCCCCGGAGTTCCCGAGAACACGAGCTCCGGCGGCAAGCCCAGTCCAATGCGGTTGAAGCACAGCTCGCCGATCCACTGCTGCTGGTAATTGCTGGTGGGGACCAGGACCAGGATGGACTGGCCCGACCGCAGCGTGCGGAGAAAGTCCTGGATGCACAGCATGCCGATCATCGTCTTGCCGGAGCCGGTCGGGGATTCGATCAGATCGCCCTGGTAGCCGCTGGCGCGGAAAACCGTGTAGGCCTCGTACTGATATGGCCGCGGGTAGGGCGAATTCAACAGGTCTGCGTGCTGCCAGCCGGTGGGCGCCGGCAATCGAGCGTCTTGCAACGAAGCGACGGCCTCGAGCAAGGCTGCCGCCGTATCGCCACACAGGTCCACCTCGGCGAAGCGTTCGCGCAGCAAGGTCGCCCGCGCTTCCGCGTCGTGCAATCCGCGAATACCGGCTCCAGCAAGCGTCACGTACAGGTCCGGTCCAACCAGCGCGCGCAAGCTCGCCGCGTCGACGTCCACTTCGCTGTAGGTTCGACCTGTTCGCTTGTGTCCCTCGGAAACGCGCGCCACGTGACCCGAGCCCTCCAGGTCCTTGAGGTGGCGACGGATGGTGCCGTGGCTGACGCCGCCCATCACGTCCAGTTCGTTGACGCGTTCCAGAATGCGCGCGGCGTCCATCGGCTGCGGAGTTTCGCTCAAGGCGCGGATGACCAGGTCGCGCACGATCTCGTCGCGGTCTTCGCGCTCGAGCACCATCGCCAGCGGTACGCTCCGCGACGCCGCGCCGTGCATGTGCATGAGCGGTCGATGCAGCACCACCAGATTGCGCAGCGCGGCCTGCGCGAGCGGCTCGCGTTTGTCGGCAAGAGCCGATCGAACGATGCGGCGCGTGCGCTGGTAGTAGGTGGCCAGGGTGTAGAACGCGCGCCGCTCGGCGGAGGCGTCGTCACGCTGGACGGCGTCCTCGAAGTGGCTCAGGGCCAGCTCGGCGATGCCCTGGGCCTGCCAGTACGTGTGTACGCTACCGCGCGGCGCGGCGACCACCATGGGAAGACTCAGACCTCGCTGGCCATAACCGGCGACTTGCCGGCTTTGATCAACGCGACGTTGATGCGGGCGATCAGCTCGCGCGGGGCGAATGGTTTGATGACGTAGTCGTCGGCGCCACCGGAAAGACCGCGCACGACGTCGCCTTCCTGGCCCTTGGCTGTCAGCATGAGGACGACCGGCGCAGGCTGAACCTGCTCTTTGATCAGGCCGGCGGACGTGAAGCCGTCCATTTTGGGCATCATGACATCCATCAGCACCACGTCCGGATGTTCGGCCAGGGCCTTGCTCAGGCCCTCCTCGCCGTCTCGCGCGGTGACCACCTCGAAGCCCGCTTTCTTGAGCTTGACCTCCACCAGGCGCAAGACGTCCGGTTCGTCGTCAACGGCCAGAACTCGTATCGACATGTGAAGCCTCCTTTGGGGGTAGCAGTGTGCGCATCTCGCCGATCAGCGTGTCCATCTCAAATGGCTTGGCGACGAAGTCGGCGGCGCCGAGCGCCAGGACGCGCGCGCGGGCGCCGAGCCACAGGTCCTCGTCACCGGTGACGACAATCACCGGAATCTGGGCGGTCGCCGGTGAGCGTTTGAGCTGTTGAAGCACGCTGAAACCGTCGGCGCCGGGCAGGTGCAGGTCCAGCAACACGAGGTCCGGTGACTGTGCGAAGGCGGCCGCGATGCCGGATTCGCCATCGGCGGCTTCCACCGGTTCGAAGCCGTGATTTTGCAGGCCGATTGACAGCAGCCTGCGGGTGTCCGAATCGTCGTCGATGATCAGCACGCGGCGTGCTCCAGATTTCTCCAGTGCCTGCCGCACGTGCGTCACCACCTGGAACTCGTTCAATCGCGTCGAACCGATGGCCGTCTGCACGGCCTCGGAGGCATCGCGCTGAATGGAGACCACCAGCAGCGGGATGTCGCGCGCCTCGGTCGTTTCCGCCAGCGCGCGGGCGTCCTCGAAGCCGCGCGGCGCGGTGAGACGCAGGCGCAGCATCACCAGGTCCGG
>JAFAOS010000284.1 GCA_019247515.1 Chloroflexota bacterium
GGTGCGACCATGTACGAGCTTCTCGCGCGCCGCTCGCCACCGCCTGCGCTGGAGCGCGTCAGTGCAGTCAGGGATGGCCGAAGCGACCCTTTGCTACCGCTCGAACTGCGTGTGCCGGCCAGCGTGGCCGCGACCGTGCACGCGGCGTTGGAGCTGGAGCCGAACGGGCGACCGCTTCAGGCGCGCACCATGCACGCCGCGCCCCGCCAGGCGCTCACGCAGTGTCGTGACGGTCTGGATGGGGAGTCGGCTCTGGAAGAAACACCCTGGGAGTAGTTCAGGCGATCAGCCGCAGCGCCCGCGCGCGTTCGACCGCTTCACCCCGCGAGGCGACCGTCAGCTTGGCGTAGATCACTTTGAGGTGCGTCTTGACGGTGTTTTTCGAAACGCACAGCGTCCGACCGATCTCCTCGATGCTGAGGCACGTCGGCGCCAGCGCCAGCACCCGCAGCTCGGCTTGCGTCAACGGCGCCAGCAGCGCGTGACTGCCTCCTTGCGCGGCTTGCCGTGCCCGATCAGCGCTCGCCAGCATGTGGGGCAGCACTCCAGCATCGGGGTGGCGCACCAGGCCACGCCGCGCGGCGCCGAGCAAGCCCCCCGCCGACTCAACGTCGTCGAGCTCGAGCGCCACGCGGCCCAGGACGATCCGCACATAGATACTCAGCCACGGCACCACGGCCGCTCTCGGCAGCAGCCCAACCGCGCGATCGAAATTGACGCGCGCGGCGGCGCGATCCTTCCGCACAATGTCGAGCCACGCCAGCGCGGCCGCCAGTGGCGCGGCGACCAGACCTGCCTGCCGCTCTGCCGCCTCCAGAGCAGCATACGCGCTCCGGATATGCACCTCCGCGTCTCGCGGACAGTGCTCCTCCAGGTCGAGGAGCGCCAGCAGCACGTATGCCAGCGCCGGGATCTCGACCGGGCAGCCGGCGACCTCCGCGGCGTCCTCCAGCAGGTCACGCGCCGCGGCGCATCGCCCTTGCAAAAACAGGCTGATGCCCAGACAGAGACCCGCGGTGCGGAACGCGCGGCTGACGCGCGGCTCAACGTCGCGGACGGCGTCGGCGTGCCTGGTGATGCGGCTGGCGCCGTCCCAGGCGACAATCGCTCTGAGCAGCGCCACCGCGGCCTGTCCCGAAACTTCGCCGAGCGGACCCGGGCCATCGAAGGAGAGACCCTCGAGCAGGCGCATGCAGCGACGCGTGTTTTCCAGGTCGCCAAGCTGAAACATTGCCCACGCTCCGGCCGCCAGGACCGGTGGATGCGCAAGGAGCACGCTGTCAGGCAGCGTCTCCAACCAGCGACACAGCTTTGCCGGCGAGGTCTCCACCAACAGGACCTCGATGTGCTCGGCGAGCAGGTCGGCCACACGACGCTCGTCGCGAGCTTTGATCGCGTGTTCGACCGCCTCCGCGATGTTGTCGTGCGCCTCGAACCAGCACGATGCGCGGCGGTGAAGCTGGTGTGGCTGTGCCGGTTCCCGATGCGTCAGCTCCGATTGCAGCGCTTGACTGAAGAGGTGGTGATACCGGTACCACTGCCGACGCCGGTCGAGCGCAATGACAAACCCGTTCGACTGCTCCATCGCAGCCAGAATGGCGGCACTGTCATCTCGCCCGAGCACGGCGTCACACAGCGGTGCAGACAGACGGTCGAGCACGGACGTACGCAGCAAGAAAGCCAGGTGCTCGTTCGACTCGGCGTTCAGCTGCTCGGTGGTCAGAAAATCGACCAGCGTGGGATCGGCGCCCCCGAAGGCGCGAATCGCGCCATCAGGATCGTCGGCGTGGCGCGCGGCGAGCGCCGCGAGGTACGTTGCCGCGGGCCAGCCTTCTGTCTGCGCGTGCAGCGCCGCGCACGCTTCGGGTGTGAGGTAGACCCCGACTCCGTCGACGAGCTCTCGGGTTTGCTCCCGATCAAGGGCGAGGGCATCTGGACCAAGCTCCAGAAGCATTCGCCGCGCGCGCAGGCGGCCGACCGGCAGCCCTGACAGTCGCCGTCCAGCGAGGACCACGCGCATTTCAGGGGGCACGTGTTCGCACAGGTAGCCAAGCACCTCAGCGCTGGGCGACGCGGTGACATGCTGGACGTCGTCCAGGATCAGCAGGCAGCCGTCGCGCGCCAGGCCGTTCACCAGGCGCGGCAGCACTTCCGCGAACACACTGGGCGTGGCGCTCCGCAATGCCTGGAGCAGCCACGGATCGAGCTGCAGACAGCGATTCAGGCTCGCGGCGAGCCCGATCAGCAGACGCGTGGGATCATGGTCAGCCTCGTCGAGCGAAAGCCACGCGACGGGTCGGTCCGCGGCCGCCGCGAGCTGGCTCGCGAACGTGGTCTTGCCATAGCCAGGCGGAGCGCACACGGTGACCACGGCGGCCTCCGCCGCGTTGACACGTTCGACAAGCTCCCTCCTCTGAATCAGGTGAGTGCCAGGTTGCGGCGGACGGAGCCTGGTTTCGAGCAGCGTCGGTGGTGGGACAGGTACCGCGCGCGCGGTCAGAGATGTCGAGTGGGGCAGGCCGGGCGGCATGCCGCCGCGATGATGGCGACGCGGTCCTGGATTGCTGGTGGAATGCGCCGCGCCCATCGTGGTCACCAGACCCGAGGTAGCGCGGCTCACGAGGCGACGTCCGTCACTAGATGGAAGCTACCCGTAGCCGCAGGCCGACGCCATCAGGGTTTTCATCTATCTGTACCCTGATTCACGGCGCCCCACCCAACGCGAAGCGCGGTCTCGGTATGCTCGCGGCGCGGCAATCACCCCATCAGGGTGGTGCACCACGCCGAAGGGAGTGCAAAACTCGAGAAAATGCCGAAGTCGAACAAGAAGAGGGAGCGGAAGAAAGACAAGGAGGCGGACGACGGGCATGCGAGCGCGGCGGTCGCCGAGCTGAACGGCACCGTGCTCGACGAAACCCCGCGGCCGATGAGCCGCAAGGAGTACGAGCGGAAGCTGAAGCCGCTCCATGTGGAGCTCGTCAAATTACAGCGCTGGGCACAGCATGCTGGCCTGCGGGTCGTCGTCGTGTTCGAGGGCCGCGACGCGGCCGGCAAGGGCGGCGCCATCAAGTCCATTACGGAGCGTGTCAGTCCGCGCGTGTTTCGCATCGCCGCGCTGCCGTCACCATCCGAACGCGAGAAAACGCAAATGTTCATGCAGCGCTACATGGCGCACCTGCCCGCGGCCGGTGAGATCGTGCTGTTCGATCGCAGCTGGTACAACCGCGCTGGCGTCGAGCACGTGATGGGCTTCTGCACGGATGAGCAGTACCACTCCTTCCTCAAGGACTGCCCGCTCATGGAGCAGGCGGTCGTCGCCAACGGCATCATACTGATCAAATACTGGTTCGAAGTCAGCCAGGAGCTGCAGACGGAGCGATTCCGGGAACGCATCGAAGACGGCCGCAAGATCTGGAAGCTGAGCGGCATGGACCTGGAGTCGCACTACCGCTGGTACGACTACTCGCGCGCCCGCGACGCGATGTTCGCGGCGACGGACACCGAGATTGCGCCCTGGTACGTGGTCAACGCCGACGACCCGCGGCGCGCCCGCCTCAACTGCATCACGCATTTGCTGTCGAAAATTCCGCACGAAGAACTGCCGCGAGAAAAAATCAAGCTCGGGGAACGCCAGCCGGCGAGGGGCTACGTGGAGCCGGCCTGGCGCCGCCACACGGTCCCTGAGGTCTATTGATGACAGCCGAAGTCAGGGACAGCGCATGACATCCACGTTGAGCAGACCGCCGTCCGACGCTCCGCCGCCAGGCTCGACGCCGCTGGCCTGGCACACCATGGACATCGCGGACGCGCTGGCCGCCCAGAACGTTAACAGTCAGGCCGGACTGAGCTCCGAGCAGGTCGCGGAGCGGACCCGCCAGTACGGTCCGAACGCGTTCGCCGCCGCGAAGCAGGAGTCGCGCCTCCAGACGTTCCTGCGCCAGTACCAGGACCCGATGCAGATCGTGCTCGTGCTCGCCGGCGTGATCAGCCTGGTCATCCTGCGCCAGTGGGGGACGGGCATCGTCCTGCTCGGGCTGACGCTCTTCAACGCCGCCATGGGCCTCAACCAGGAGGGCAAGGCCGAGGCCAGCGTGGCCGCGCTCCAGAAGATGCTGATCGTCAAGACCAGGGTCCGCCGCGATGGCCAGGTGCTCGAGCTACCGGCCGAGGAGCTGGTGCCGGGCGACATCGTGCTGGTCGAAGCCGGCGACCGGGTGCCGGCCGACGGCCGCCTGTTCAAGGCGGCCACGCTCGAGGTGGACGAGTCGGCGCTGACCGGCGAGAGCCTGCCCGTGGCGAAGCAAGTCGACCCGGTCGCGGGCGCCGAGACGCCGCTGGGCGACCGCACCGACAT
>JAFAOS010000420.1 GCA_019247515.1 Chloroflexota bacterium
ACGCCGAACAAGAGAGCGATCATGCCCCCGACGATGAGGGCCAAGAACGATTCCTGAGTCATGCGCTTTGTGACAACTTCGAGATTCAGTTCAGGCCGAGCGCACGCGAAATGCCCAGATGATCGCGACGATGCCGCCGATGATGGCCCAGATCGCGGCCCCATAGACGATCACGGCAATCTGCATACCGAGGTCGGCGCCAAGCAGCCACAGGCCAAAAACGATGCTGATCACGCCGAGAATGCCGGTTCCCCAGCCCTCTCCCTGGAAGGCGCGGATCAGTCCCATGATGCCGATCACGATGCCGAAGATGGCCAGCACCCACGCCAGCGTTGCGGGCACCAGGAAGGCCGACCACACCGGATGACGGATGAGGATCAACCCGGCAATGATGCCGAGAATACCGGTGAACAGCCTCCAACCCCACTGCTGCCGATTGAAAAAGAGCGTGACGAGGTCGATGATGCCGCCGATGAACCACCAGATACCGAGGAACAGGACCAGCGTGAAGACCGTTTGCTCGGTATCGGTGAACAGCAGGATGCCGATGATGATCCCCGCGATGCCTTCGAGCAGGAGTATCCACCATCTGTTCGACGGAACAGAGGCCTCCATCGGACTTGCTGCTTCTGCCGTGGTCATGGGTCAACCTCCTGGCGCGTATTGTCGGGGCTAGCATAGACCGAGTTCGCCGTGGCGTCACCCGCGACGCGGCCAAGTCGGCGCAGCTTGTCCGCGGCGCGACTGACAGGGTCGATCGGTCGTACGCTGGTGTCGGTGGCCGATCACGCCGTCGACAAGCTTTCTGCATCGCGCTGGTCAGCATTCGCCTGGAAAGGGCGCGCGGTCCAGCCGACAGTACTCGCACTCGCGGCGATCGGCACTGCCTTCTACGTCGTGCGCTTCTGGACCGTATACGCCGCCGGCGAGCTGTTTCACCGGCTGGGGTTCGACTGGACCATGTTCTGGGCCCAGGCGATGGTGGTTCGCGCCGGGGACGCGCCAGACATGTACGACTTCAGCGGCGACGGCCCCGTCACCCACCAGCTCCAGGTGTTGAGTCAGTTCTATACGGGACCGGGAAAGTTCCAGTTTGCGCTGCCCGTCGCGTACCCGCCGTGGTTTGCCGCGCTGTTCCTGCCGTTCACGTTTCCGTCGCCGCCGATGGGCTTCCTGCTCTGGTCTGCCCTGTCACTCGCGTGCGGGGTGTGGCTGGTCGTGCGCTTCAAGCAGATGCTGCCTTCGGTGCCGCTGCTGGGCGCGGCCGTCCTGATTTTCGGCGCGTATCCGGTCGCGCTCGGGCTGTTCATGGGTCAGGTGGTGCTGATCATGGGAGTGGCGGTCGCCGAGATGTTCGTCTCGTTCAGGGCGGGGCGCGACTTCCGCGCCGGACTGTGGCTGGCGGTGCTGCTGCTCAAACCGCAATACGCGGTGCTGTTCGGGCTGCTGATTCTCTGGAAGTGGCGGGTGCGAGCGCTGCTCGGCGCCGCGCTGGGAACGATCGCGCTCTTCGTCCTGGGCCTGATCGTCGTCGGCTTTCCCGCGTTCCTGCGCATCTCTGATTCGGCTGGTGATTTCGCCGACTTCCGCAGCGAGCACGCCGCCCCGCTGTTGATGATCAACTGGCGCGCGCTCGTCCTGTACGCGTTGCCGTGGATCGCCAGCAACCAGGGCGTCATCCTGGTCGCCGTGCTGTCGATCGCGACGGTCATCGTGCTCTTCGCGTTCTGGCAGGGGCCCTGGAACGCCGCCGCGCCCGAATTCTCCACCCGCTTTGCGGCGGTCGCGCTTGGATCTCTGGTGACCAGCTACCACAGCCACGTCCATGGCATTGCACTGATGATGGTGCCGCTCGCCGCGGCCTGGGCGCAGCCCGTGTTCAGTACGAAGACGCGCGTGGCGTTGTTGGCCGCCGTGTACCTGCCAACGCTGTTGCTGGTCTGGACAGGCGGCGTCGTCGAACGGTTCGCCGTCTCGGCCGCGGGCGACCTTTCGCTGTGGTACGCGTGGCCGGATGGCGTGCCGGTGCTGTTGTTCATGACCGCTTTCGTGCTGGTCTGTCGCGACATGTGGCGCGCGGAGCAGCCGCGGCTTCACCTGACCGCACTGACGATGATGAAGAGCCCGATGGCCGTGAACAACACCGCGCTCACGCGGTTGAGGAGGGTGGGCCTCATCAGACGCGCCAACTGACTGCCGACGGTCACGGCCAGCACCGTGACAGTCCACAGCGCGGCGACCGCGCCGACACCCACCTCCAGGGGTCGGCCGGTGTGCGCGACCAGGCCCGCGGTCGCCAACTGGGTCAGATCGCCCCACTCGGCCGCGAACACGACCAGGAACGCCGCCAGCCACGGCGGGGAGCGACGCCCGCGGCCCTCTTGCACGTCCTGTTGCTCGATCTTGGCGTCCTCGTCAGCGTTGCGGCGCCAGGCGACCACCGCGAATACCAGGAACCCCAACCCGGCCGCAACGCGCACGGGCGTCTCGGGCAACAGCTGCAAGAGGCTGCCGGCCAGAACCGCGACAAGGGTCTGGATCAGGAACGCGAGCCATGCGCCGAAGATCACCTGGCGAGCCGGCAGGTGGGTGGCCAGCATGAGCGACGCCAACGCCGTCTTGTCTGGCAGCTCGGCGATGAACACCAGGGCGAACGTCGAGAGGACCAGGCTCAGGTCCACGCGGTGTCGCCAGTCTCGAGCTCGATGCGCCGCATTTCGGATGATGTCCAGTCGTGTCTGTGTGCGACGTCTGGACGAAACCCCGTATCGACCTCGGCCACCAACGGACGGCGCGCGCACACGCTCGACCGCGGGCCGAAGGTCTGGCTGAGCCAGGAATCTGGCTGGTGGAACCAGGGTTCAGAGAGCCCAGTGTGTTGATTCCACCGCGGCCGAGTGGCCGACAGTTACTCCCCTTCGGGACGCTGCTGTTTCACTATACGCCACCTGGCCGCTAATCCTCCAGGAACTCGAGTCGGACAGGTTCCGGCTTGGGTCGACATACGCCGCAGTGGATCGCCTGGTCGACCACGAGGCCGCGCAGCCCAACCTTGCTCTGGAACGTCTGCAGCAGGTACGGCATGGTCCTGGCGTGATCTCGGCAGATTGCGCGACCGCAGAAGCGGCAGTTCGCGTGCGCGGGCAGGTTACACACCCAGCAGTTCACCGCCGGTTACCCGCAGCCCACTACGCAATCGCTCGACTGAGCCTTCTGAGCAACACTTCTGGCTCGGGTAGTGGACCCGATGCAGCGGTCAGCCGCCTGGCTCGAATGGCTCCGCTGCGATCGATCAGGATCAGGCCCTCCAGCACCATCGCGATGTTCGACCCCAGCGTGTCGCTGCCACACACCACTTTCAATTCGCGCAACCACGAGTGTGACTCGCCGACTCCAACACTGGGGAGCGTGGCGTCCGTCAATGTCCCCGGCATGTCGACAACGGTCGCACACAAACCAAATTGCACATATGCCGATTTGTCGGGGTCGCACAGTATCAGATGTTTGAAGCCTTTCGACCCCCATTCGGCCTGCGTACGGGTGACCGAGTCGGGAACGACCTGCACCAGGTGGATGCGCGATGTCTCGAAGAGTGGCGCCGCGGCGTCGAGGCGCGCGGCGAACTCGGCACAGCCAGGATCGGCGAGGCCACGCGACAGCCACAGCACGACATTCGAACCGCGAAATTCCGCGAGCGAGCAGGTTTGCCCACTCAGCGACTGCAGCGTCACGTCAGGCACCAGCTCCCGTTCTGCCGCACCGCGGTTGCCGCGCTGCGCCGAATTCAAGAGCACCTGCCGAGCCGGCAATCGCAAGCGCACCGTGTCGGCCAGGGTCTCGTCGAGCGCGAAGTAGTGGGCCAGCAGGTCATCGAAGTCCGCGCCCGGCAGGATCCACAATCGCACTTCGTCCACGGCTCGGACCGTGGCGTTGCGGCGGCCGTGCAGCAACAGCGCGACTTCGCCGAAGAAATCCATCGGCCCGAGCGTCGCCACACGTGGCTCGCCCTCATCCGTCGCGCCGCCGCGACGCGTAACTTCCACGTGCCCGGAGCGGATGCAGTAGAAGTCACCGGCTGCTTCTCCCTCATGGATCACAACCTCGCCGGGTTGGTAGGTCCGCGTTCGCAATCGCGAGAGGAGCAGGTCCTTCTCGCGTGGAGCGAGCGGTTCGAACAGGGGCAACGCGTCAAGCTCGGTGCGCTCCTCGAGGCGCGGGCGAAGCTCGGATTCGGCGCCGACGTAGGGGCCAAGCAGGCGGTTGAAATCCGAGCCGCGTAGCGACAACAACCGCAGTTGGCTTGTGGCGCGGACCGTCGCTGCTCGAGGGGCGTCTCGCAGCAACGCGAGCTCGCCAAAATAGTCAGCGGGGCCCAGCGTCGCAACCACCTCTGACCGATCCGCTCCATCGACGATCACCTCGGCCGTTCCTTGCTGGATCAGGTAGAAGCGATCGCCCCGATCTCCCTGGCGCACCACCGCGGCCCCCGAGGAAACACGCTCCTGACGCACTTTGCCGGCCAGGAGCTGCATTTGCTCTTTGCCGAGGCTGGCGAGCACCGGAACCTGGGCGAGCAAGGCCAGGCGCTGCCGCCGCCAGCGATCGCGTGTCGAAGAGCTGACCTGCTGCGCCAGTGCGACCAGACTCCGTCCGAGATTGAGAGCGCGCCGCAACACCGCGAGGACAAACGGGACGATCAACAACAGCACCAGGGCCAGGCCGAGCAACGAGCCGAGATTGGGAACGAGAAACGCGCCCTGGATCGCTTCGCTGGCCTGGTTCCACCAGAAGAGGCCCGCGAAGTAAATGGCGTACACCGTGTACGCCGCCGACAGCACGCCGAAGATCGTGAAGATGCGCTCCTCCCGATTGAAGTGCTGGCGGCGCCAGACCTTGGGCCACAGGTCGTGCTGCACGAAGACGAGCGCGCGCTTGCGCAACGACGGGATCTCGAGCCAGTCCATGAGAATGAAGTAGCCGTCGAGCTGGATCAACGGCATAAGCTGGAACATGTTGGCGACCAGGGCGACCGAGCCGAACAGTCGCAGCGGTGTCGACCAACTGCCCTCGGGCGCGATGGTCAGCACGAGCCCAACCACGCCGGCGTAGATCATCCCCGAATACGGGCCGGCCCACGAGGCCGCCATGCGCTTCAGCCGCCCCTCCATCCAGATGTCCTGGGTATCTACGAACAGACCGGGGAAGCCGTAGAAGATGGATATCCCACCGCGTCTGACCACCCGTCCGCACGACTTGACCGTGAAGGCGTGCGAGAGCTCGTGCGTGACCGCGATGATCAGGAATGAGACGTAGTACCCAACGATATCCTGTCCGATTGACTCTCCCGGAAACAGAGAGAACTGCCTCGACAACATGTAGTAAACAAACAGTGGCACGCCGATGGCCGATATAAGCGCCAGGAGCCACACCACCGGCCGGGTGAACAGGATCCAGATACCGGCTCTGTACGCCTTTCCAAGGATTCCGTCGATACCCTTTATAGGAAACTCTCGGTTGAGAAAGATGCCGAGGTAATCGTCTAAAAATGTGCCAATCGTTCGGCGGCGTACCTTGCGGGAAAGCAGCTGAAACGTCGCGTAAGGTTTATCGACCAGGCACTGGTTGAAGCGCAGGTCGACCACAATGCGGGCGATGCGCGCCAGTGCAAACTTGCGGAACTCGAGCATGTACGCGACCACAAGCTCCTGCACGGTGCGAGAGCCATCCATGAGCTCGAAGACGAAGAAATCCTCTGGCGACAGCCGGATGTATGTTGCGGTCTGAGGATTCTGGACGATGACGTAGTCTTCGCCCTGCACCGTGCGGAGCTTGCTCCATACCAGCCCATCCCGCAGGCGCGGCCGGTAGGCCACCACGTCGACAAGGTCATGCAGCTCGTCCCAGACCGAAAACTTCCCCTCGGAAGATCGGTCCCTGGCGGAACTGGTCATTCGAGGGGAAGGTGAGGGAATCCGAACTGGATTCCTAAAAGGCCGCCTTTGGTCAATGGCAGCCGGCCCTGGCAAAGCCCATCCGGGAAACTCTTTGCTCGAGCTCAGTGCCGACCGAACCAATCGAGTCCCAATCCATGGCTTTCAGAGCCTCTTGCTCTTCCGGCGTAACGTCTCGATTTGCAAAGACGGTATCCGGATGAGCCTTGAGCGCGTCTCGAAACTCAGGATCGGTGACGGCGCGGCCGACGATGCGCTGAACCGCTTCCAGTGTCGTTCTTCTCACCTCCCTTCTGGTGAAACTGGCGTGGAGGGATTTCTCTTCATGAGCTGGCGTGCGATGCTCAGCTCGTCCAGCAGTTCCTCTATCGGCGGATAGTCCTGATCGCGTTCCAGGAGGATGCCCTTCGCGGGCGCTCGCTGCAGGGCGTACTCCAGCATCCGCCACACTGCATCCGGTACGGGGCGACTGTGCGTGTCCGACCATTCGCCCGCCCGCGGGCCGCTCCTCGCCTGCTCGCCCCCGGCGACGTGGACCTGCACAGTCCGTTCGAGCGGGGCCTGGTCGAGCCATTCGTAGGGATCGAAGCCCTGATTGAGCGAATTGAGATAAATGTTGGTGACGTCCAGGAGCAGGCCGAACTCCGTGTCTTTCAAAATCTCGCCAATAAACACCGGTTCGGGCAGACTGCCCGGCATGGGCAGGACGAAGTTATAGAACAGGTTCTCGACGAGCAGTGGTCGGCCGATGCGCGACTGGAAGAGGTGCATATTGCGGCGAAACACTTCAGCCTGTTCCGCCGTAAACGGCACCTGCATGCCGTGGAAATATTTCCCGAGGTCGTCGTCGGGAATATTACCCATGTCAATGTGGTCGCTGAATAAGACCGGATCCAGGCTGTCAATATAGGGCGCTAGACGGTCCAGATAGTCCAGGTGTGGGCCTGCCGCATCACCCAGGGACATGTAGATCCCGTGGGCAACCGTCGGGAAGTTGTCCTTGATCTCCATCAGCTCGGTAGACCAATCAGGTTCTCGCAGAAATTGATCGGTCGGAACTTCCAGGAAATCGATTCCGGCACGATTGGCCAGAATCTCGGCGTGCAGGTCGTGCTGGTAGCCGAGACCTGCGCCAAGGAACGGAATCTGGTCGAACAAGGCTTGCCTTCAGGTCTTGTCAGGCGGCGACGGCTTCAGCCACCAGGCCCTCGGCAGCCGCCGAGGAGCGCCGCAGCACGTCCGCGCGGATCATGTCGGCGACGGCTTCCCGCACGTTACCGATCGCGTGATAGACCGACGCTCGCAACTCGTACACGGCGGGATCGCCGGGCGCAATGGTGGCCGCGAAACAGCAGTCGCCGAGTGCGCGAGGGATCGTTCCAAGCGCCATTCGGGCCTGCGCGCGGACCAGATAGGCGTTTTGTGCTTGCTGAACACGACTCTTGACGATGAACGGCCAGTGCGCTTGCTCGTGGTAGTCGAGGTCGATCGCCTCGCTGCAGTCAGCCTCGGCCGCCTGCGGGTCGCCGAGAGCCAGCTCGGCACGCGCTCGAGCCAGATACACCTCAGAGGCATAGCGGACGCATTCACCGCTGCCGATCACCCAGTTGAAATCCTCGAGGGCTTCGGCGGCGTGGCCAGTTTCGAATAGAATCGTGCCCCGCCACGCGCGAACCTCCCAGTCATACGGATCCAGGCGGAAGGCCTCCTGGGCATCCCTCAGCGCGGCCGCGGTCTTGCCCTGATACAGATAGATGAGCGCGCGCAGGCCAAGCGGATGGGCACGCATGACCACATCGAGCGACGCGGTTGCATCCGCCTCGGCCTCGGAGAGGTTGCCCATCTGCAAGTGGCAGATGGAACGCGAGGCATACGCAAGTGTCAGTTCCCGTCTGGAGAGCGCCGATTTGCCGTCGATCGCCCGGTCGAGGGCCGCCACGGTGGCCTGTAAATCGCGAACGTCCCACAGCGCCTCGGCATACTCGAGAAAAGAGCGGGGGTCGGTGTCGCCGCGCGCAATTCGCAGCCCGTAGTCGACGAGCTTCTGCATGCTGCGATCGAACTCTTCCGAGTGCGGACTAACGCACATTTATGACCCCCTTGGTGTTTATCGCGTAGCCCACTGAAGGCGCCGATACCGTCTGGCGGGGCGCCATAGTAACGCGGTCGCTCACACGTGGCAAGAGTCCTGCGCCATGCGCGACGATTTCTCAACCGCGCGTGTCGAATTCCACCGGCAGGCTGCCGTACGTCCTCAGGTTGAGCATCGCAAAGGCAACGCGACGTTCGCCCGGTCTATCCGAGGACAGTCTCAAGTGGGGCAAACGCGCAAACAGCGTGTGCAAGGCGATTCTGGCTTCCAGCCTGGCCAACGGCGCACCGACACAGAAGTGGATACCTCTGCCGAACGCCAGGTGCAGACCGGCGTTCGGGCGGTACAGGTCGAAGACGTCGGGCGAGGAAAAGACGAGCGGATCGCGGTTGGCTGCCGCGAACATGACGACGACGATGTCGCCGGCCAGCAAGCGCTCGCCGCGCATGTCGCACGCCGTGCGAACTGTTCGTGGTTGGCCCAGGACGGGGCTGTCCCAACGTAACGTTTCTTCAATAGCCGCCTCCAGCAGCCATGCCTCAGCGATCAATCGCTGGAGCTGGATCGCGTGTATGAGCAGCGCGCGAACACCATTGCCAATCAAGCCCGTTGTGAGATCGCGCCCGGCGACCATGAACTGTTCGCAGAGCGACAGGATCTGGGCACCCGACAACTGCGCATCGGCCGCGCGCGCGTGCATCAGGCGGGTGACCAGATCGTCACCCGGATGACGGCGGCGCTCCTCGATAGCGTAGGCGAAGTAGCCCACCAACTCGCGGATGGTCCTCAGGAAATCGTCACGCTGCGCGGGGCTCAGTTCACCCGCCAGAGATCTGGTATACGAGTCCGCCCAGGCGTGAAACATCGGTTGAGCCGAACTCGGTATCCCAAGCATTTCGGCGAGGACGAGTGTGGGAAGCCGCTCGGCGAAGTCGGACATGACGTCGGCCTCGCCGCGGTCGACGAACTCGTCGATCAGCCGGTCGACGATGCCCTGGATGATCGGTTCGAGCCGTGCGACATACTCCGCGTTGAAGGCGCGAGCGAGGATGTGTCGGTACTGGACGTGGTCGGCCGTCGGCCGCTCGGGAGTCACGTCGGGAACCGGCCCGAACTGGTCGGGGTCAGTCAGCACGCTTGCGCAGTCGTCGTAACGCGTCACGATGTACGACTCGAAGGCCGCGCAGCGATACACCGGACGTTCACGGCGCAGCCAGGCGAACGTCGGATACGGATCACTCAGGAAGTCGGCCGAGAACAGTTCCGTGGGTGGCGCGAGCACCTGGTTCAGGGTCCCCGATCCTTTCCGAGAGTTTCCTCAATGGCTTCGATGAGGTGTGCGTCCAGTGTCAACCCGATGGCGCCCAGGGTGTCTTCGAGCTGCTCCGGGCGGCTGGCGCCGACAACTGTACTGGCGATTGCGGGTCGCGACAACACCCAGTTCACGGCGACGTGCGTCAGACTGTGCCCACGCTGGGAGACCAATTGCCACAGTTTGTAGATCGGATCGTCGCCTGGTTGGCTTGCGGCGTAGCTATCCGTGAGCCGGCCGCCCGCCAATGGGCTGTGGGCAACCATGCCCACCCCATACACGGCGCACAAAGGCATCGTCTGGTGTTCGAGGTCGCGTATCAACAGGTTGTATGGCTCCTGGGATGCGCCGAAGCTCGCTGTACCCAGTGACTGAGCCGTCCTGAGCCACTGCACGAACCCCGCCGTCGGGAAGTTCGAGCAGCCGATGCAGCGCACTTTGCCAATTCGCACGAGCTCATGCAGCGCTGCCAGCGTCTCGTCAACCGAAGTAGTTGGATCGGGCACATGCGCCAGGTACAGATCGATCCAGCTGGTCTGCAGCCGGCGCAGGCTCGCGTCGCAGGCGCGGAGAATATGGCTGCGACTCAGTCCACCCGCACCTGGCTCATCCGTGGGCTTGCCGACCTTCGTCGCCAGCACCATCTGCGCGCGCACGCCACGCCGCTTCAGCCAGCTTCCGACGATCTGTTCCGAACGACCGCGCAACGCCGGCGTTCCGGGCGGTGGGTACACGTCGGCGGTGTCGAAGAAGCGCACTCCGGCGGCATACGCCACGTCCATGATCGCAAAAGCGGTCCGCTCGTCGACGCGATTGCCAAATGGCATCGTCCCCAGACAGACCTCGCTGACGTCCAGAGGAGTGTGGCCGAGCCGCTTGATCTTCACGCCATTCTCAGGCAACCCGCGCACGTTAGCATGGGAGTTTTCCGGAGGTGCAGCATGCTCTTCCACATAACAGTTGAACACACGGCGCAGGACTGTCCGGGTCGACATCCCACGGCACCCCCCGATCTGGTCGCACCCTCGGATACGCGCGAGGGACTCGGCCGCGAGCTTGGGGTCAAGTTGCACTTTGTCCTATGGGGCGCCGCGTGTATGTTGTGGGCGCAGCCCGACCATCTCGCTTTTGCGGTCCTGGAAGCGGAGGACATGGAATCGGCCCTGCAGTATGTGAGGGCGCTGGTGCCCGAAGGCTGGAGCTCGACAGCGCTGCCAGTCTGGAACCTGCCCGCGCAACTGGGCCTCATCCGTCAGATCCGACTGGCGCCTCCGATGAGCTCCAGCGCGGCGACCTCGGCCGACCGGCCCACTCTTGAACCGGGTCCGCGCCAGACCGAGACCTCGGCTGGCGAGTCGGCCGGCACAATCACGCGCATGATCCGCGGACTAGACACGCCGACCGCGGAATTCGAGGCGCCGCCCGAGCAAGGGTGAATAATGGCTAGCGTGACTACGACCGATACATCCGCCGCGCGCATGATTGCCGAGCTGATCCATGGTCACGGGGTTTCGCACGTCTTCTTCGTCCCGGCCATCCTGAGAGAGGGGCTGGCCGAGCTGGCCAACCTGGACGTCAGGCCGATGTCGACACACTCGGAAAAAGCCGCCGCGTATATGGCCGATGGCTACGCGCGCGCCGTGGGTCGACCCGGCGTGTGCATGGCCCAGACCGTCGGCGCCGCGAATATCGCCGCCGGTCTCAAGGATGCCTACCTGTCCTGCAGTCCAGTGATCGCCTTCACTGGAGGTACGGCGCCCGACACCCGCTACCGCCAGGTCTATCAGCAGATCCGCGACTTCGACATGTTCGAGGCCGTCACCAAGTGGAACGCCGAAGTCGAGAGCCCCGCGCGATTGCCAGATATCGTGGCCCAGGCCTTCCGCGCGGCGACCACCGGCGCGCCAGGCCCGGTCCACGTCGAGCTGCGCGGCAACACCGGCCAGGTCGGCGTCAGCGGCGAGTCGCTGCCCTTCGCGCTGAACGTGGATCGTCGCTTCGGCGAAGTACCCCCGTTTCGACCCGTTGCCGATGCCAGCCTCATCCGCCAGGCGCTCCAGGCGCTCACCAGCGCCGAGCGGCCGGTGATCGTGGCTGGCGGGGGAGTCATGTGGTCGCGCGCCGAGGCGGAGCTGGTCGAGCTCGCGGAGAAGCTGTCGATTCCCGTCGCGACCTCGCTGCACGCCAAGGCGACCATCGCCGAGTCGAACCCGCTCAACGTCGGGGTGTGCGGCACCTACAGCCGCGAGTGCGCCAACCGGGTCGTCGCCGAAGCGGACCTGGTGTTCTTCGTCGGCAGTCAGACCGGCAGCATGATCACCACCAACTGGCAGGTGCCCCGGCCGGGAACGCGCATCGTCCACCTGGACATCGACGGCGCCCAGCTCGGCCGTCATTATCCAACCGAAGTGCCGCTCAATGGGGACGCCCGCGCCACCCTGCGCCAGATGCTGGCCGAAGCTTCGGGGCGCAGCAACCCGCGCTGGCTGGACCGCGTCCGGTTGGTGGTCCAGCAGTGGCGTGACGAGGTCGAGGACAAGCTGGAAACCAACGAAGGGCCGATTCGGCCGGAGCGCATCGTCACCGAGATCGGCAGTGTGTTGCCGACCGACGGAGCGGCGGTCATCGACACACTGCAAGCCTCATTCTGGTCAGGAATGCACATGCCGCTGAAGGGCTCGACACAGCGGTTCATCCGCTGCGCTGGTTCGCTCGGCTGGGGCTTTCCGGCGGCGATTGGCGCCAAGTGCGCGCTCGGCAGCCGACCAGTAGTCTGCTTTACGGGTGATGGCGGCTTCTACTACCACCTGCCAGAGCTGGAGACCGCGGCGCGCTACCAGGTTCCGGTGGTTGTGGTCGTCAACAACAATGGGTCGTACGGCGCCGACCGGGGGCCCGGACGCAACCCGAACAGCATCGGTCCTGCACAGGAGGCGGACCTCAGCTGGAGGTTCAGTGGCCAGAAGAACTTTGCCCAGATTGCGAAGGAGCTCGGTTGCGATGGCGTGCGGATCGAGCGGCCGACCGACCTGGGCCCCGCGCTGCAGCGGGCGCTGGCCGCTGGCAAGCCTGTGCTGCTGGACGTCCTGACCGACGCGACCGCAAGCTACCCGCGAGCGTGGACGCCGGCGGAGGCAGTCCACGCCTGAAAGACGCCTACTTCAGTGAGAGGATGTCCGCCAGGTCGTACTTGACGGGCTCCTCAAGCTGCGCGTACGTGCACGAGCGCGGGTCCCGATCCGGCCGCCACCGCTCGAACTGCGCCGTGTGCCGAAAACGGATGCCCTCCATGTGCTCGTAGCGGACCTCCACCACGCGCTCGGGGCGCAACGGGACGAACGACAGGTCCTTGCCCACCGCCCAGCGACTGTACTCCGAGCTGCGCGGGGTCCGCGCCCCCTCGTCCTCGTGCGCCCACGCCCACGGGTGGTCGTCGAAGGTGGTCACCAGCGGCTGGAGCTCGACCATCAGCTCCCTGCGCCGCGCGGCCGGGAACGCGCCGATCACGCCCACCGACTGCAACACGCCCGCGTCGTTGTACAGCCCCAGCAGCAATGAGCCGATCCCCTCGGGATCGGTGGCGTGCACCCGATACCCGGCGACCACACAGTCCGCGGTCCGCGCGTGCTTGATTTTGAACATCACGCGCTTGTCCGGCTCGTACACCCCGTCCAGCGGTTTGGCGACGATGCCGTCCAGACCGGCGCCCTCGAACTGCTCGAACCACTCCTGCGCCACCGCGTGATCGGTCGTGGCCGGCGTCAGGTGAACGGGTGGTTCCGCGCGTAAGAGAGCCTCGACCAGTGCCGCGCGGCGCTCCGCGAACGGGCGCTGCATAAAGTCATCGTCGCCGCGTGCCAACAGGTCGAAGGCGATGAAACTGGCTGGCGTCTCGCGCGCCAGACGATTCACGCGGCTGGTGGCGGGATGGATGCGTTGCTGCAACACCTCGAATTCGAGGCGCTTGCCGACGACGACCACGATCTCACCGTCGACGACGCAGCGTTCGGGCAGGCTGACTTTCACCGCCTCGACCAGCTCGGGGAAGTAGCGCGTCATCGGCCTTTCGTTGCGCGAGCCAATCTCGACCTCGTCGCCATCTCGAAAGATGATCGAGCGGAAACCGTCCCACTTCGGTTCGAAGCTGAGGGCGCCCTGCGGGATGCGGGGCACTGCTTTCGCCAGCATGGGCGCCACGGGCGGCATGACTGGCAACCGCAAGCTACTCATACGAGCCAATCCATCTGATCGATAGACATATTGCACCACAGCCGCGCTAACGTACGGGCATGGCCAACGTACATTTCGTCGGGAGCGTCGCCCTGGACTCGCCGGAGGACGTCTTCGCCGCGATCGGGCAGCAGTGCGGGCCGTACTTGAAGCGAGTCCCCGACGGCGAGCCCGGTGGTCGCCGTCTGTGGATCAGCTGGCAGATCCCGCTGCTTCGGGCCAACCCATCGCTGGCTCCAGTCGGCGAGGCACAGGTGCCGTTGAAACTCGCGCCCGGCGTCGAAGCGAAAGACGTGCACTTCGGGGAGCTGGGCTACGCGCGCGAGGCGCGGCCGAGCTACGAGGACTTTCTCGCCGCCAGAAAGGCTGGACAGATCCCCAGCGACGTTCGCTTTCAGGTGTGCTTGCCTACGCCGTGGGCGGTGATCATGCCGTTTTGCCAGCAGCCAGACGCGCAGCAGATCTATCCCGTCTACGAGCAAGCCATGCTGCGCGAGGTCGAACGCATCGCGCGCGCGATCCCGCACCAGGACCTTGCCATTCAGTGGGACGTCTGCCTCGAGATGGTGGCCTGGGACGGCCGCCGCGCCAGCACCCCGGCGTTTCCTGGCATGGAGGAAGTCTTTGCCGCGAACTTCGCACGACTTGCAAACGCGGTACCGCCTGACGTCGAGCTGGGCTTCCACCTGTGCTACGGCGATCTCGACGGCAAACACTTCCTGGACCCGGCCGATGCCACGAAGATGGTCGAGCTGGCCAACCTGATCGTCCGCAGCGTCGCCCCCCGATCCGTCACCTGGATGCACATGCCGGTGCCGATCCACCGCGACGACGATGCCTTCTTCGAGCCGCTCGAGAACCTGAAGCTTGGGCCGAACACCGAGCTCTATCTCGGCCTGGTCCACGCACAGGATGGGGTAGAGGGCACGACGCGCCGCATTGTCGCCGCGCGCAGGCACGCGCCCGAATTCGGCATCGCCTCGGAATGCGGCATCTCCCGCGGTCGCGGTCCAGAGCTCGCCGTGGAGTTCATCAAGACCTACGCGGGCGCCGCCGCGGCGCTCCAGGCCATGGACTAGTAGCCTCCCTCTCCCTTTGGGAGAGGGCCGGGGTGAGGGCAGACGCGTGTCGTGTACCCTGGCTCCTTGCCTGGCGTGCCCAGGCGTGAGGTAGAGCGATGAGCGACAAGCAGTTGGAGCTTCTGGCCGCCGTCTACGCGGACCAGGATCGGGCACAAACGATCTGCGACATGCTCGAGCAGATGCACCGCGCGACGACCATCACCATGGACGATGCCGCGATCGTGACGAAGGGCGCGGACGGCAAACTGCAGATCCACGAGACGCGTGAAGTGACGACCGCCAAAGGCGCCAAGCGGGGGGCGATCGCCGCCGGTCTGTTTGGTCTGGTCTTTCCACCCAGCCTGATCGTCAGTGCCGTGGCGGGCGGCGCGGTCGGCGCGCTGTGGGGCAAGCTGCGGGATACGGGCATCAAGACAAAGTCCATCAAGGACCTGGGCGAAAGGCTCGAACCAGGCAAAGCCGCCGTCGTGGCGCTGGTCGATCAGGCGTCGGTACCTGCCACTGAGAAGGCGCTCCAGGGCTACGACGGTGAGTTGATCCGTCAGAGCTTCACTGCCAAGGAGACGGCGGAAGTTCAGGCCGCGGCCAGCGAGGCGGGCAGCACCTCGAGTTGAGCACGCGCAGAACGTTCCTCCGTGTAGCAGGCGCCAGCCTGGCTGCCGCTGGGCTGGCCAGCGCGGGCTCGGCGTTTGCCGACCCTCAATCGGACAGCGCCCAGTGGCTGACGAACCCCCAGGCGACCAGGCTCACCGGCGCGGACGATCAGCCGATTCTGAGCGTGCCGGCCGAGACGCCCATGCGCGCCGGCCGGCTGCTGCCGACTGGCCAGATCGAAGTGTGGGTTCCGCGTTACGGGCTGTACGGTTGGGTGGCGCCGAGTGCGGTCACCACGATGTCCGCGCCGGCGCCTCAGGACCTCGCGGGTGAAACACCCGCGGGTCCGCCGCTCATCGGCGCGGTGGGTCTACCCGGGCGTGTCTCGGGCGGCGCCAACCTGCGCTCGTGGCCAGTGGTGCGCGACGACACGCTTCTGCGCGTCATGCCCCACAACGCGCCGCTGCACGTCCTGTCCCGCGTGCAGGGTGACGCGGGCGACGAGTGGTACAACGTGAACCTCCTCGATCCGACGGCCGATCATCCGGTCGCGACCGGGTTCATCCTCAACTCGCTGGTACGCATTCCGCGCTTGCGTGAGCAGACCGTCAGTCCGGACCGCGGCGACAATCGCGGCCGCCACTTTCAGGCCGACCTGCAGGAACCTGCGATGCTCGCCGCCTTTGAAAACGGCTCGCCCATCTGGGCCACGCTGGCCTTGAAGGGCACGGATGCGAACGCCACTCCGCTCGGCGCGCACCGCATCCTCGCCCGCGTGGCCAACGAGACGATGACCAGCGAGCGAGTCTCGCCGCCGATCCCGCGCGGTGCGCCGGGCGGGTACTACCTGGAAGGCGTGCTGTACACGCAGTATTTCACGGACGACGGGGCCAGCATCCACTACAACTACTGGAGTCACAACTGGGGTTACGCGGGCACGCACGGCTGCCTGGGAGTGGACCTCGACGAGGCGAAATTCGCCTGGGACTTCGGAGCGATCGGCACACCGGT
>JAFAOS010000567.1 GCA_019247515.1 Chloroflexota bacterium
GCGAACATGAAGCTGCAGATCATCTCGCCAGCCGACTACCAGGCGCGCGTTGCGACGGTTATGGCTGGAGGTGAGCCACCGGACCTGATGTACTTCATGACTGGTACCCAGGTGACGCCCGGCCTGCCAGAGTACCTGAAGGCGTCCTTCGCCGACCTAGGGCCATACCTCGCCGGCGACGCCGTCAAGGACTACCCGAACCTGGCTGGGCTTCCGCCATCGTCATGGAAACTCACGCGCTACAACAACTCGATCTACGGCATCCCGCTGCCGCGACCAAGCGTCGACAACATCTGGTTCACCAACCAGACGCGCTTCGATGTCTTGGGCCTCACCCAGCCAGAGAACAAGGACGATTTCAAGCGCGTGCTCATCGCACTGACGCGGCCGCAGATGAATCAGTATGGTCTCGGCGACTCGTCCTCCACGCTCGGCCTTGCACTCATCGGCCGAGGGGATTGCCCGATGGCGGCCATGTTCGGGGTACCCAATAACTGGGCTGTGGATTCCAGCGGGAAGTTCACCAAAGACTTCGAGACCGAGCAATTCAAGGCCGCGCTCGACTTCGTTCGTGACCTGTACGCCTCCGGCGTCTACTATCCCGACCCGCTCAACGGCGTCACTATCAAGTCCAGCTTCCTGGCGGGTAGGTACGGGGTCATGCTCCAGGGCTGGTCACCCTACCCGCTGGAGTTCTGGAATATCGGCAAGACGCAGAATCCGCCAATGGAGGTTCGCACTCTGGCGCCGTTCAGCCATGATGGTGGTACGCCGGCCTTCCACCGCTACGGGCTGAACCTCGGCATGACCGCCATCAAGAAAGGTAGCCCGGAGCGAGTGAAGGAGTTGCTGCGG
Organism: Chloroflexota bacterium; assembly: GCA_019247515.1. GTDB lineage: Bacteria > Chloroflexota > UBA6077 > UBA6077 > CF-72 > CF-72. The sequence goes on from JAFAOS010000567.1 coordinate 856, forward strand.
ATCATGAACTATCTCGCCGCTCCATTCGGCAGCGAAGAGTCGCTCCTGCTGGACTACGGTGTGAAAGACGACGACTTCACGTTCGACGCACAGGGCAATCCCGTGCCGACGACCAAAGGGCTGAGTGATCTATTCGTGTCGTGGAAGTATTTCACCCAGCACCAGCAGGTCCTCTTCGACGCCAGCGACTCGAGTTTTGCCAGCGTGGCGCACACCGCGCAGCAAGGCATCGTGCCATACCTGGTCGCCGATCCGAGCGTGGGCCTCTTTTCGGCAACCGACACCAGCAAGGGCGGCGTGCTGAACATGAAGGTCGTGGACGGGCTCGCCGAGATGGTGACCGGTCGCGCCCCGGTAAGCGGCCTCGGCCAGCTGATCCAAGACTGGCGCGCTGGCGGCGGAGATCAGATCCGCACGGAATTCCAGCAAGCCTATGCAGACTCCACAAAGTAGATGCCCACCGTAGCACGCAACGAGATCGCGCTGGCGCCGACGTCGCTGCCGAGTACGCCGCCGCTGGAGTTCATCGCCGCCGCGGCTGAGGCGGGCTATGACTCGGTGGGTTTGCGTCTGCACCGATCACCGGTGTATCCCAACTGGTTTCCCATCGTGGGCAATCCGGCGCTGATGCGTGAGGTCAAGCAGGCTCTGACGGATTCAGAGCTGCGCATGCTCGACATCTTCACCTTCTACCTGCAGCCAGAGACTGACCTGGACGTCATGGCGCAGGCGATGGCCTACGGTGCCGAATTGGGCGCCAGGTACGCGCAGCTGATCGGAGACGACCCGGACTGGGCGCGCATGACCAACAATTTCGGGCAGTTCTGCGATATCGCTGCCCAGTACGGCCTGATTGCGGCCATTGAAGCGCCGGTCAACAGTCGCATAGTGAATTCCGTTCCACTCGCTCGCAAATTGATCGCCGACACCGGTCGCCCGAACGCGGCGATCGTGCTCGACCCACTTCAGTTCTTTCGCTCCGGAGACGATCTCGACGTCCTCGTGCAGGATGCTCAGATGTTTGCGTACACCCAGTTCAATGATGGGCCGCTGAGCGGATCGCGCGAGGAGCCCGGCCGTGGCAGCGTACCGCTGCGCCGCATCCTGGATGCTCTTCCGCCGCGGCTGCCGCTCAGCGTCGAGTGGTCCGCGCCCGCCGATTCCATGTCGTCAGCAAGAGAGTGGGCGGCCCGAGCGCTCGCCAGCACGCACCGCTTTCTCGACGACTACTATGCGGGCAACTGAGCCAGGGCTGGATTGAGCGACATGGAGTACCGGCAGCTCGGCGCGACGGGCACATCCATTTCGGCGATCGGATTCGGCTGCGGCACCGCTGGCGGGCTCATGAACAAGGGTGAGCCACGCGAGCAGCGGGCGATCGTCGAGCGGGCGGTCGACGCCGGCATCACATACTTCGACACGGCGCCAAATTACGGAGAGGGCCTGTCCGAGACGAATCTCGGGCGCGTGATTCGCGAGCTGCAGGTCCGCGATCGGGTTCAGATCGGCACGAAGGTAGGACTCCTGGAGTGCGATATGCCCGACCCTCAAGCGGCGCTGCGCACGATTTTCGAGAGCAGCTTGCGGCGACTCGGCGTCGAGCACGTCGATATATTGTTCCTGCACTCTCAGGTGCGCTTCGAGCCGGACGACCGCTCGATCAGTGCGCCGCACGCGCGGACCGTGTCCCGAATCCTGGGAAAGCTGAAGTCCGAGGGCGGGACACAACTGACCGGCTTCACCGCACACGGCGACACCGACGCGGTCAAGGAACTGGCGTATGCAGGTGAGTTCGATGTCGTGCAGGCGTACTTCAGCGCGGCCAACCCGAGCAGTGGCTTTGCGGGCGTGAGTGGCGGCCAGCAGGATTTCGGTGGCGTCGTCGTAGACGCGGCATCCGCCGGACTGGGCGTCATCAACATCCAGCCACTTTCGGCGGGCGGGCTGCTCGACCAGGCGCATCCGTACGCGCGCGACTTCACGCATGGGCGTCTTCTGAACGCGGGCGCCCGTCTGGCAAACCTGGCTGCCGAGTGGCGCCTCGACAGCGTCTATGAGCTGGCGCTGCGGTTTGCGCTCGCAAAGCCAGGCATCTCCTGTGTGCTGGTTGGCTTCTCCAGCATGGAGCAGCTAGAGCAAGGGCTCGCCTGGTCGGAGCGAGGTGGCCTGGCCGAGGGGTACGTCCAGCGGGTTCTCGATGTCGTTGGCTCCCATCATTGATCGCGACGACGCTGCACCAAGCCATTCAATTTTGCCGAATAAGTGTCCCGCGCTCACCGCTGTCCGCGGACGGGTAGCCGTCGTGTAGTTCGCCCAGCCGGCTGGCGGATGGCACCAGCCTGACTCATGTGGGCGAATCCTTCCCGCAGCGGCTTGTTGGTCGGAGAAGACATTGCGCAGACCTCGTTGTAAATCGCCAGGTCGTCACGATCGACAAGCTAGGCCGTTGTGGGGGATGGCGGCCAATCCGCCCAAGCTTGGCGCGCGCAACATAGATCGGCCGGCCGCTACCAGCAGCCGCGAGGTCGAATGCGGCTTGGAGTTGGCGAAGTTCACTCTCTGACCGACGAACGGCTGCCCCCGATAAGGGGGTTCTCGGTCAGCCGATCCTCGGTAGCTCATTAGAAGCCGGTGGACGTGTGTCCGGCCAGACGGCGTCTGCCCTTGCCGTTAGAGGACTTTGGGTACCCAAAAGTGGCACGCTCTGGTCGGGGTGGCACGGGTGGTACCGTAGTCACGCTCATGAACAAGCTGGTCAACTCGCCGCAAAATCTGGGAAAGACAGAGCCGCTGGCGTACATCGAGGCAACTCTGCGCGCGGGCTACGAGGGCATTGGCATCCGGACGTACCGGTCACCGGGGCGGACCTACAACTTCAACCCGATTGTTGGCACTCCCGATCTGGAGCGTGATGTCAAGAACGCGCTCAAAGATTCGGGATTGGAAGTGTATGACCTGTACAGCTTCTATCTCCAGCCCGACATGAACTGGGACGTCATCAAGCCAGCGCTCGAATTTGGTGGAGAGATCGGCTGCAAGTACGTGCTCATCATCGGCGATGATCCGGAGTGGAACCGCATGGTGGACAGCATGGGCAAGATGGTCGACATCATCCAGCCTCTCGGCATGCGAGCCGCTATCGAAGCGTTCGCTACGGCGCTGACGCCGATGACGACCTGTCGAAAGTTCGTCGAGGATTGCAAACCCCGGTACGTGGGCATGTGCTTGGACCCGCGCCAGCAGTTCCGTGACGAGAAGGGGTTCGACTCCCTCGAGGGGATCGGGCGGGACCAGCAGCTGATCCCGTATGTGCAACTGAACGACTCGGCGCGCGAAGGTAGTGCCGGGATTCTGCCCGGCGAGGGCTTCGTGCCGCTCTACGCGTACCTCGACCAGTTGCCCGAGGATATTGATATCAGCGTCGAGGCCCAGATTCCGCCCAACAACGTCTACACCGGCATGGAGTGGGCCAAGATCAGCGTCGAGCGCATTCGCAAGTACCTGGCCCGCTATCGCGCTGCGAGGACCGAGACCCGGTCCGCCTAGCCGCCGGCGCCCCGCCGACCTTCAGCTGTCGAAGAGCCGTCGAGGACCTCGGCTGCTTTGTCGTAGGCCCCGTGGTGCTAACGAGACGGGACCAAAAGGCCCACAGCCCCGCGGTCGATCGGGCTGGGTGCGCGCCGCTCTCAGGACGCCCGTGCTGCAGGAAGCATTGCCACGCGCTACTAACTGGCCCAAAATGCCCTTGTCAGGCGCGGGGTAGCGGCTAGCAGCCCCAGGCGCCACCGAAGAGATTGGGGGAGATATGGACCAGTTCCCTCCGCACAGCACGCCAGCAATCGCCAGCCCTCGCAGTGTGGTCGACCGACGCAGCTTTCTCCGGCTGACGTCCGGTCTCGCAGCGGCTGGCACAGTCCAAGCCGTGCTGAGCGCGTGCACGGCCATAGCACCCACGAGCCCTACGGCGGTACCGACGGGGACGTCGGCCAAGGGAGGCGCCGCGGCTTACCCGAATTACTATCCAGTAACGACCGGCGCAAAACCGGACATTGCGGCGGCCGGCCCGCAGTACCAGTCTGGGTTCATCAATTACCCCAAGGATCCGCCGAAGTCGTGGACGAAAGCGCCGCCCGGTGCTGGCGGGACCATCACCTCCTACACGAACACGGGTGCCCCGCTCCCGCCGACGCCGCTGGACCAGAATCCCGCCTGGCAGGAAGTCAACAAGCAACTCAACGCAACCGTCCAGTTCCAGATCATTGCTCAGGCCGACTACCCAACCAAGCTCGCCACCATGATGGCCGGCAACGATCTGACGGACTTCATCCTGATCGGCAAAGGCGTCCAGAATCTCACCCCGTTCCTCCAGGCCAAATGCGCCGACCTCACCCCGTACCTGGGTGGCGATGCCATTAAGAACTATCCGAACCTCGCGGCTCTGCCGACGTATTCCTGGACCAACTCGGCCTGCGCTCGCAACGGCAAGCTGTACATGGTGCCCATCGAACGCTACCTGCCCGGCAACATGCTCCTGAAGAACAACCAGGTGTACTACTCCGAGATTGGCAAGGACTACACGCCGAAGGACGCCGACGACTTCAAACGCGTGCTCCAAGCGCTGACCAAACCCGACCAGAACCGCTACGCGCTCGCGCCTATCACGGCGCGCACGGATATGATCGACTTCTTCTCTTCGATCTTTGGAGCGCCGAAGAACTGGCGGCTCGGCTCGGACGGCAGCCTGGTACGCGATGTCGAGACACAAGAGTTCAAAGATACCATTGGCTACATGCGCGATCTGATCGTGGCGGGGGTGTTCTATCCTGATGCTTCAGGCATTCCGAATGCAACGGTTGCGCGCGACTCGTTCATCGCTACCAAATTCGTCCTCGACAACCAGAGCTACGGTAACGCCTGGCAAGACGACTGGCTGCGCGGTCCCCAGCAGAATCCACCAGTGGTTCCCGGTGCGGTGATGCCCTTTCCAGCTCACGCGGCCCAGCAACCAATGCACCACTTCGGTGAGGGGTTCTACTCGACGACCACGTTGAAGCAGGCCTCGCCCGATCGCATCCAGGAGTTGTTGCGCGTCCTGGACTGGGTCGCGGCACCGTTCGGGAGCCAGGAGGACCTGCTACTGACCACTGGAGTACCCGATCGAGATTACACCATCGACTCGATCGGAAATCCGGTCCCGACCAAAATGAGCAATCTGGATGCCAATTCCGTACCCTGGAAATATTTGACGCAACACCCGCAGGTCGCGTTCTGGCCAGGCATTCCGGACTACGCGCAGGCCGCCATCGATTATGAGAAAGCAGTCATTCCGATCGGCGTGCAGGACCCTGCCATTGGTCTGAGCACCCCGACTCTCGACAAGCAGGGCGTTCCGTTGTTGCAAACGCTGCAAGATGGATTGTTCGATCTGCTCACTGGGCGACGACCATTGAGTGACTATGACCAGATCGTCAAGGACTGGCAGAATGGCGGAGGAAATCAGATCCGCCAGGAGCTCCAACAAGTGATCGCGTCCAACGCGTGAAAGAACTGGATCAGCTGCCCAATCGCTCGACCTGGGAGACTGTAGATTCGTGAACAAGATCGGCCTCGCGCCAACGTCCCTGCCAAACACGCCGGCGCTGGAATACATCGCGGCCGCCAGCGAGGCTGGTTTCGAAGCTGTTGGTATGCGGCTCTTCCGTTCGCCGGGTCTGAGGTACGCTTTCGACCCTGTAGCGGGCGATGCTGACAAGACCCGAGACGTGAAGCACGCACTGGCTAACAGCGGCGTGGAGTTACTGGAGGTCCTCAGCTATTATCTCCAGCCGGACATGGACCTGGATAGCATGGCGCCATCACTGGAGCTGGCAGCCGAACTCGGGGCGAGATATGCCCTGGTCATCGGCGACGATCCGGAGTGGTCGCGGATGGTCGACAATTTCGGGCAGTTCTGCGACCACATCGCACCGATGGGCATGGTCGCGGCTATCGAGGCGCCCGTGTTCCGGCGCGTCCTGTGCTCGATTCCACTGACGGTCAGGCTTATTGTGGATAGCAGACGTACCAACGCGGCTATCTGCCTGGACCCGTTGCACTTCGTTGAGGTCGGCCACACGCCTGACGACCTCAAAGGCCTTGATGCGAGATTGTTCCCCTACACGCAGATCCGTGATGGGCACGTGGTCAATCGGTTGGGCTCCAGGTTCTGGCGCGACGAACCCCACGCGACCGGCGCGCTCAAGCCGGGGGAGGGCCAGGTTCCCCTGACCGAGATCCTCGACATCCTGCCGGTTGGATTGCCGCTCAGCCTGGAGTGGGCAATGCCCTCCCGAGGCAGCTATTCGCCGGCAGAGTGGGCGAAAGAAGCACTGGAGGGTACTCGCCAGTTCCTGGCGGGCTATTACGCCAGCCGTTCAGCGCGACACGCCTGAGCGTCCTTGGGTGTTACAGGTTAGCCACCGCACCCGAATGTCTGCCGACTCGACCCGGATGCCGCGCCATTCATGAATGGGTAGCATGCCCGAAGGTATGCCAGAAATCAAACCATCCGCCCATGGTGCGTCGGCCGCTGAGCCGAGCGGGTTTGGGATCGAGCAGGACACTGACAACTCCGTTGGGAGCTCGTATCTCGACGCTCCGCTTGAAACGCGCGGACACGGCTTACCAACACTTATAGGACGTCTGCCAGCACCTCCTCGGCCAAATCCATCCGCTCGGGACCGCAGAAGTAGTACGCCCCCTGAATGATCGTGTTGACGATACTGGCATTGGGAACGCCCCGCGCCTTGGCCAGCAGCGTTGCCTCCCTGAGACCGCCGGGATTTCCGATCACGATGTTGTGCCGAAGTGACAAGTACGCCATCATCTGCTTCGGCAGGGCTCCTCGAAAGACCCCCTCCCACCTGGCTGGCCAGGACTTCAGCCTCACGGGCTCGTATTTGGCTAGAAAGCGAACGCGCGGTGGCTGCCAGCCGATGGTACGCTCGTATCACTCTTCGATCTTCTTGAGATCCTGTGGCGTAAGTTCCATCGTGGACTTGTGCGGGGCCCAGCCCTCCGGCCAGTCCGGCTTGATGTCGCGCTCGACGTAGTACCGATGTAATCCAGCGGCAGCGTGTTGGCGAGCTAATTTGGTCTGGCGATGATTTGGTTCATGCCCGTTGTCACGTCAGGCAGGCCTCAGCGACCACCGGCTCGCGCGACGAGTCTACTGGCGGAATCGATTAGCCGACGCCCGATGACAAAGTATGACACGCCGCATTTTTCTCTCCAGCCGTCGATCTGATCAACGATTGCCGCGACGCTGCCGACAAGATTCGTGGGCGAGTCCAGGACCGCGTTGGGCGGAATGCCTAGCCGGGTGGCAACCTGATCAAGCCCTTCTTGGAGGTTGTCGGTGATCACAAGGTTGGAGACATTGACTTGAATTTCGAGCTCGCCGATGCGCTCGCCGGCCGCCTGGCGAACCCACTGCGCCTTCTCGGTGAACGAGGGTGGCGGCGGAAGCCCGGGCGTGTCCTCGTGCAGTACGGAAATGCTCACGATGTCTGCCTCGCGCGCGGCGAATGAGATCAAGCGTTTCTTCCGCGCTCCGACCAGAATAGGCGGGCGTGGCTGCTGCAAGACTTTCGGGCTAGCCTCGAGATGGTCAACACGGAAGTGCTGACCCTCAAATGTGACGGGCTGCCCACTGAAGAATGTCTTGCAAATGTGCACTGTTTCTGTAAGGCGCTCGTAGCGTTCCCGCGGAGAACGAAATTGTAGCCCGCTCGCCTCGTAGTCGGCCGACCGCCAGCCGGCGCCGAGGCCGAGCTCTATTCGCCCGCCGCTGAACACATCGAGTGTCGCCGCTTCCTTCGCCAGGGTTGCCGGGTGTCGAAAGTCGTTGTCGAGAACGATGCTTGCCAGGCGGATACTGGAAGTCAGCTCTGCGGCCAGAGTCAACGCGGTAAGCGGAGCGAACTGATGGTCGAAGTGGTCCTGCACCACGAAGGTCGAGAAACCAAGATCCTCCGCCTTGCGGACGAGATCGCGCCACTGCTGGACCTGGAGCGGATCACCGCTGTCGCGGAGCCCAAAGCGGAACTTGCGCGGCATGGCGTCATTGTACCCAGGTACGTGTCAGCGAGCGCCGCTGGCGGCGGGCGGCCATATTTGACCACGCTCTCCAGGACCCCTACCATCGCGGCTGCAGGGGTACTGTTCTCGATACTGGGGAAAGCCGTGGACCACATGCAGGCCTCAACTCCACCTCGCGCGACTGGCGTCAAGCCTTCGGTTGACCGTCGTTCATTCCTGCGTCTGGCGGGCCCTGTTTCTGCTGGGCTAGTGTTCTTGCTCGAGGCATGTACGCGCGCACCATCGCCAGCTTCGACTGGCGCGCCAGCGAGTTCCACCGGAGCGGCCACGAGCCCGACCGCCGGTCGCGCAGTCGCGGCGTCGGTCGGCAAGGTGCCGTTCCCAACGTACGTGCCCATCCAGGGCGCCACACCTGACCTGCCGGCGACCGATGCCGGGCTGGAGGCCGGCTACTTCACCTATCCAGGCAACCGGGTGAAAGCCGTTCAGGATGTGCCCGGTCTTGGGAGTGACGTAAGTGTTGTCACCTCGATTACCGGCGCGGCGCCCCCGGCGTTGGATCAGAACCCAGCTTGGCAAGCAGCCAACAAGGCGCTGAACGCGAACATGAAAGTACAGGTCGTCGCCAGTAATGATTATCCAACCCGCCTGGCGACCATCATGGCCGGCAACGACCTGCCCGACCTCCTGTATCTGATCTCATCGACCTATTTCTCGGTGCCTGGCATGCCTCAATTCCTCGAGGCCTCCTATGCCGACTTGACGCCATATCTCAGCGGGGACGCGATCAAGGACTATCCGAACCTGGCGGGGTTCCCCTCGACCGCCTGGACGCAAACGGTAATCAATGGTGCGATTCGTGGCGTGCCGGTGTCACGGCCGTGCTTGCAGGCCGTGTGGTTTGTCAACCAGACCCGCCTGGATGCCATCGGAGCCGCGCACCCTACCAACGGGGACGAATTCAAGCGCCTCCTGGTGGAGCTCAACAATCCCCAGCAGAACCAGTGGGGTATGGGTGCGCAGGGGCCGACGTTTGGAGTCCTGTACAACGGGCACGGTGACTGTCCTCAAGCGGCCATGTTTGGCGTGCCGAACAACTGGGCCGTGGATTCCAACGGCAAGTTCACCAGGGACGTTGAGACCGAGCAATTCAAAGCGGCGCTGTCCTATGTGCGCGACCTCTACACCGCTGGCGTGTTCTACCCGGATCCCACGCTTACGGCTACTACGCTGAAGCTCAATTTTGCCGCCGGCAAATACGCGGTGATGTACCAGGGCTGGGCCGTGTATCCAGCCGAGGTCTGGGACGCGGGCCTGAAACAAACCCCGCCTGTCGTGTTCCGCACCATGGCCCCCTTCAGTAATGACGGCAGCACGCCCATCTGGCACCGATACGGTCTGAACCACGGCATCACTGCGATCAAGAAGGCCAGCGCCGAACGCATCAGGGAGCTGCTGCGGATCCTGAACTATCTGGCGTCACCGTTCGGCAGCCACGAGGAGTTGCTGACCCATTACGGCGTCGAAGGCGTCGATTTCAATTTCGATGCAAAGGGCAATCCGGTGCCAACTGACAAAGGACTCGCGGACCTCAACGTGAGTTGGAGGTACCTCGCAGATCGACCGCAGGTCCTGTTCGATCCGAACGACGTGAACTTCGCGAAGCAGGCCTACACCGAGATGCAGACCATGGTGCCCTACCTGGTGGCGGACCCGACGATCGGGTTGTATTCGGCTACCGACGCGAGTAAAGGCGGGCCGCTGACGCAGAATATCCTGGACCGTGTGGCTGACATGGTGACGGGGCGCAGCCCGCTGAACGCGCTGGACCAGCTCTTGAACGACTGGCGCAGTGCGGGCGGCGATCAGATCCGAGCTGAGTACGAGCAAGCCTACGCGGATTCGCAGAAGTGACAGGCGCGCGACGTTAGGGAAACCAATCAGTCAAAGCATGGCCGTGAAAATCGGGCTGCTGCAACATGACCTTGCGGTCGAGCAGCGGCTCGTTCAACGCTACCAGGGCGTGGGCGTCGTAGTCCTTCCAATTGACCTGGGCCGGCTCGGGCGCGATCGTTTCGACTGCGAGGACCGGGACGCGCGCCGTGTCCTTCTCCAGTGCCGGCAGCGCTTCCGTAATCAACGGCTGCTCCAATCTCAGACGCAGCGTCGTCTTGCCAACGCCGGTCGGCCCGTACAGCACGATCAGCGACGGAGGCGTCGGTTGACGGAGGGCATCGTGCACGGCTCGATGAGCATCCATCAGCCGTGGGTGCGCGACGACCTTCGCCGCAAAGTACGCCAGACGGTCGGCTGGGTGGGGTTGCATGAGAAGCTCGGGTGAAAAGCCGTACCTAGCCGGTGGCTCAGTAGTCCTGCTGGATGACGAGCGCGTTATGGCTGCTCTCATGGGTGAGCGCGAGGCTGAGCGTCTCCTCGAATCGAGTTCTGGAACGACGATGTCGCCGGCCCCACGTACCGGGACCACCGTGGGATCCATGAGTGGAGTCACGACGAGCAGCTCGAGCACGGGTGCCGTCTTCCACTCTTCCCAGCCGATCCAATCGGCTAGGAGCACGAAGTAGTCAGGCGTGTGCCAGACGCCAACCTGACGTCCATTCTTGGCTTTTGACAGATCCAGCTTGATCGTAGGCGGCTGATCGTACAACGCGAGCACCTGCTGGTCATGCTCGTACTCGTACAGCCCTGCGAATTGACGCGGTGGCTCTCTGCCTGGATCGTGGCCCCCATTTTGCGGCTCGGATATCGCACCGAGACGTTCGCCGCCATGCCGCGCACACGTCTGGCGCGTGGTGACGAGCGGATCGTTTCGACGATCGCCCTGGCCTCGGCCGAGAGCCCGAGGCGGTCGCAAAGGCTGGTCAGCTCGTGCGCTGAAAGCATCCTATGCAATGCCCGCTCGCACGGTATCTCCAGCCGGGCACCCGACCAGAAGTCCCTATGTCACTAATCCTGGGGTCCCAATTGTCAGCATGCTTATCCGAGGCTATGTCGTGGGCGCATTCGACCCACCTCAGCCCGGGATGGCTCAACGGTATCCACTCCACCCTCAGGAAGAGTGCCAGCGAGCCCGAATGGACCGGCCGCCCAGGTCAGACAAGTTTGCGCATCACCACGTGGTCGCCCGCGGCGCCTTCGTCGCGTACACGCCTGGAGGCGCTGCCACACACGCCCACCGCCTGAAAACCTTCCCTCGCGAACATTGAGACGGTGCTCGTATATCGATTCTGGCCCCACACTCACCCTACGAGCCCAAGCCCCTGGACCTTTACGGGTCCCGGTGACGCCTCCTTGCCGTGGGTCCAGCCTGCCACTGGATACGCTTCAACGAGTCCCCCGCCTCTGGTGCGGATCCCATCGAGCGCCGCGCGGAGTGCAAGACCGGCAACGCCTTTGCGGCGGTATTTCTTATCGACGACGAAGCAAGTGATCCGCCACAGGTTCCTATCTTCCTTGGGCGAGTTGAGAAAGCCAGCCAGCTCATCGCTGGATCGTACTGACACCAGCCCACGGGCTCATCGTCGGCATACACGAGAACGCCGTGTGCCTGTCCCTGCTGAACGAGCTTCCTCTTTAGCTGGTGATTCTGGACACCGACCTCCGCGCGCGTGCGGAACTCTTGCCTGGACGCGTGTGGACCCCGCTGATGCGCCATGCACCAGCAGAAGTCCCAACCACCTCCGCCAGAGAACAGCTTCTCGAAATCTGGCCATGTGCGCTCCGACAACTCCTCGGTCCGATAGTGGGGGGTCATAGTCACTCAACTCAGACAATATCCTCCTGACCAGGCCAACAGCAGTGCTTCCGCTGTTGTTGCGGCACGGAGGGAGGGTGTTTCCACTGAAGGCCAAGCATGTCCCCAGCGGTGGCCGCGCACGAGGCCGACCCAGGTTGAGTGTGCGGTTAGTCCCCCTTTCCTCGGGTCGACAGCCCGGCGAGTGCGCCGCGGGCGTCTAGACCGCATGATCGAGCAGCGCGTCCTCGACGCTTCGTCCGTCGAGCACACTGCGAATGGCGTCAATGCCATGCCCAGAAAGGATCTTCGCGATAGCGGTGCACGAGATGGTTCAGCTTGTGTTGGTCGCCTTTCCAATGATGATCGCCAACGCTCGACGGGCTCATTCAGTCCAAGCCGGCCCAGCGCAGCATGTTTAATTCACTCAAACAGCCTCCGCCCCGGGCCGATGTTGTAGCTCATTGACGGGCCAAGATTTTCAGTCCGACACTGGGACAAGCATACGAAGGAGCGACAAGTATGCGGTCTGTGCGCATCACGTATTGACTTCTGACCCGGGCCAGGCGGGGGGCAGGCGCGGCGTTCGGCCTCGGTTGGGAAATCGGCCGATCTCAGCCTCAAGGTCGAGGCCGTGTATGTCTACGAGGGCGTGTCGCAGGTCTAGCGCACGCACTCGGAGCTAGCCGCCGCCAGGTCCGGACGGCTGCCCTGCGCCGCGCCGCGTGGTGCCTCCGCCACAAGAAACATCGGTCGAGATCAGCTCGGAGCGCGTGCCGCGCGATTGAGCGCTCTCCCAAGTTCAGCCGCGAATGAGGAGCACCGGACAGGGAGCATGGTCCAACACGAACCGAGCCGTGTGCCCAACTGAGCGTGGGCCGGGCTCCGGTCGCGAGCGGCGGCTAGCTCGCAGAACGAGCAGGTCAGCGGGCCATGCGATCGCTGCGGCGCAGATCTCTCGACCCGGTTCGCCAAGCCGCAGGAAGCCAGCTTCACTCAATAAGCCACGCTCGTTGAATGTCGTCGTTGCTGCGTCCAAGACAAGGCTGGCGTATTGCCGACCGGCTCCTTCAATGGCCTCCACCTGGTGGGACGGTAGCGGACCTGCTCCTCCGATCGCGTGCCGGAGGGCGGCTAGGTCCAGGCGGCCACGCGCGTCGATCACATGCACGGCCCGCCAGCGCGCCGAAGGAGTAACCAGTGCCACCGAGGCTGCCAATAGCTGGCTTGGCCAGGCGCCATCAACGCACAGGAGCACGTGCGGCTCATGAGCCACGGCTCACGACACCAATGACCCAGAGCGCCGCGGCGGCTATCGCCACGG
>JAFAOS010000457.1 GCA_019247515.1 Chloroflexota bacterium
AGCGACCGAAGGTCCGGATGGTCGCGGCCGCCGAAGGCCGTGGGGACTGGGGAGCGGAGCTCCCCAGCGTAGCGCTTCGCTAGCTGAAAACTGTGGTCGATCCTTGTCGGCCACGCCAGCGGGGTAGAGGGGCAGCGCCCCTCCGCCGCGCAGCGGCGTGCCAAAGCATGCCCATAACCTGAAGTGCAGCGGCGTGCCAAAGCACGCGCATAACCTGAAGTGCAGCGGCGTGCCAAAGCACGCGCATAACCTGATGTGCAGCGGCGTGTGATGGTGATGTATGCCGGCCGGTACGGGTCCGTAACCACGCCCGCGGGCTGTCGCTGAGACAATGTCCGCCGTGCTCACCCCACTCCCGCCGGACGGGCTCGATCCCAGCGCCGATCGACCGCAGACGGGTGACATCCCCGAAGTCATCCATAAGGATGCCTGCGCGTGGGTCATGCGCGGCGACAGCGCCCGCTTGCTCGAGGCGGTCGAGACGCCCGCGGCCAACCTGATCATCACCTCGCCGCCCTACGCCCTGGGCGTCGACTACGGCCAGACCGTCTACGCCGACGACCAGCCGTATACCAGCTATCTCGAATGGGTGCGGACGTGGGCGACGACCCTGTACCGCGTCGCGGCGGCGGGCGGTCGGGCGTGCATCAACATTCCGCTCGACTCGAACAAGGGCGGCAAACGGGCGATCTACGCCGACTACCTGCGCATCTTCCAGGAGGTGGGCTGGACCTACCAGACGTCGATCGTCTGGAACGAGCAGAACATCAGCCGTCGCACCGCGTGGGGCTCGTGGCTGTCGCCGTCGGCGCCGTTCGTGACCGCGCCAGTCGAGATGATCGCCGTCTTCTACAAAGGCAGCTTTCGACGCCCGGCTCGTGACGGGCGACGCGGGGATATCACCCGCGACGAATTCCTGGCCTGGACCCTCGGCATGTGGACGTTCGCGGGCGCCAACCCGCGGCGCGTCGGCCACCCCGCGCCGTTTCCCGAGGAGCTGCCGCGGCGGTTGATCAAGCTGTACAGCTATCTGGACGACGTGGTGCTGGACCCGTTCGTCGGCTCGGGCACAACACTGGTGGCCGCCAGCCGGCTCGGGCGGCGGTCGGTGGGCGTGGAGATCAATCCAACGTTCTGCGACCTGACGATCCGCAATCTGCGTGGGAGCAGCAGCGGGCTCGCGGCCGCGGGGTAGTCCGGGTCGGGCGTGATCCGGCGCGCCTGCCGGCGCGTATGCATCACATCCGACGAGAGGAGTGAGGCCACTCACATGGCGATGGGTGCGGTATTCATTGGCTGGGGGCCCGCGGTGCGCGGTCGTGAGCAGAAGGCGCTCGAGGTATTTCAGGAAGCCGTCCAGTACTGGGGACGCATGCAGCAGCAGGGTGAAATCCAGAGTTTCGAACCGGTTGCACTCGAGCCGCACGGCGGGGACCTGAATGGGTTCTGTTTGATCAAAGGCGATGCTGACAAGCTCGCACGCCTGCGTGTCTCCAACGAGTTCATTGCGCTCAACACTCGGGCTCAGATGGTCGTCGAAAACTTTGGCGTCGCTGGCGCCTTTGTGGGCGAGGGGCTGCAAGCGCTGTTCGCGGACTTCGGCAAACAAGCCGCCGCGTTGGGTTAGTCGCTCCTCGGCAGCGCGATGGAGCGCTGGCACGTCGCGCACCAGCCCTCTTGCCCGCGGAGCTCGAGCCGGCGAGCGCAGTAGCACACCCAGCCCGTGATCCTGGCCGGCTGACCGTACACCAGGGCGTGGTCGGGCACGTCATGCGTGACCACGCTGCCGGCGCCGACCAGCGCCCAGCGGCCGATCGTCACCCCGGTCACGACCACGGCCTGCGCGCCGACGGACGCGCCCTCGCGAACGCGCGTGGCGCCGACGTGCCAATCCTCAGCGGTCTTCAGCGAGAGGTCGGGATTGACGGCGCGCGGCAGGAAGTCATTGGTGAAGCACACCTGCGGACCGACGAACACGCCGTCCTCGAGCTCGACGCCCTCGTACAGCAGCGCGTTGTTCTGGACCTTGCAGTTGCGTCCCAAACGGACGCCCGCGCCGACGTACACCCCGGCGCCGATGATGCACTCGGCCCCGACAACGGCGTCCTCACGAATATGCGCCAGCCGCCACACCTTGCACCCCTCGCCGAGGCGAGCGCGGGGCGAAACCTCAGCCATCGGATGAATAAAACTCATAATCGTTAGAGCGAACTACGTCTAGAGGTCCACGTATCGTATGACTGTCTTTCTAGCGTGCGCCTGCTCCTTACTCTTCTCGCGGTTGTCGTGTTTCTGGGTGCGCTTGGTTTTGCCAGCGTCATGGGGCTGTACGCGTACTACGCTCGGGACCTGCCTGACCCGGGGACGCTCACCAACCGCCAGCTGTTCCAGACCGCGCGCATCGTCGATCGCAACGGCAAGCTGCTGCAGGAGATCAACGACCCCGAGGGCGGCCGCCGCACGCTGATCTCGCTGCAGGAGATCCCCAGAGTCGCCCAGCAGGCGACCATCGCCGCCGAGGACGCCAGCTTCTACGACAACCCCGGCTTCGACATTCGCGCCGTCGTGCGCGCCACCTACCAGTGGATCCGCAGCGGCTCGCCCCAGAGCGGCGCGTCGACCATCACCCAGCAGCTGGTCAAAAACACGCTGCTGGGTCCCGAGCAGACGGCCGAGCGCAAGATCAAAGAGGCCTTCCTGGCCATGGAGCTGACCCGCCGCTACTCCAAGGACCAGATCCTCGAGATGTACATGAACGAGATCTCGTACGGCAACCGCGCGTACGGCATCGAGGCTGCGGCCGAAACGTACTTCGGCAAGCCGGCGAAGGACCTGACCCTGCCCGAGGCGTCGCTGCTCGCGGGCCTGCCCCAGGCGCCCTCCTTCTATGACCCGTATACCAACCTGCAGGCGGCGAAGGAGCGCCAGGCCTACGTGCTGGACCAGATGGTTCGGACCGGCGCCATTACACCCCAGCAGCAAGCCGAGGCGGCCGCGGCGCCGCTCAACCTGGTGCCGCCGACGCAGTCAGGCCCGCAGGAGGCGCCGCACTTCGTCACGTACGTGCGTCAACTGGTCGAGCAGCAGTTCGGGACCGAGGCGCTCTACCGCGAAGGCCTGCAGGTCACCACCAGCCTCGACCTCGACCTCCAGCATCTGGCCGAAAGCAAGGCGGCCGCCCACATTGCCGACATCAAAGCGCGCAACGCCACCAACGCGGCGCTGGTGGCCATCCAGCCCAGCACGGGTGAGGTGCTGGCGATGCTTGGCTCGGTGAACTTCAACGACGCGCGCATCAACGGCCAGGTGAACGTGGCGCTCGCGCAGCGCCAGCCGGGCTCGACGCTGAAGCCGTTCACGTACATCACCGCTTTCAGCAAAGGCTGGAACCCGGCGACGACGGTCTGGGACATCCCCACGACGTTCCCGGGGGATTACCGGCCCAGCGACTTCGACGAGAAGTTTCCCGGGCCGATGTCCGTGCGCGACGCTCTGGCGCAGTCGCGCAACATTCCCGCCGTGGAGACGTTGCAGTTCGTCACCGTGCCCGACATGCTGGCCACCGCGCACAAGTTTGGCATCGAAGACCTGCGCGAGCCGGATCGCTACGGCTTGTCGGTGACACTCGGCGGCGGCGAGGTCAAGCTGCTGGACCTGACGTACGCATATTCGGTGTTTGCCAATGGCGGCCAGCAGATCGGGATCCCGCGCGCACCGGATCAACTCGAGGACGGCTTTCGGCAGTTCGACCCGGTGTCCATCCTGAAGGTGACCGACTCGTCCGGCAAGGTGCTATACGACTACTCAAACCCTGGCAGCGCACAGGTCGCCGACCCGCGCCTGGTGTATCAGATCACGTCGATTCTCTCCGACGACAAGGCGCGGCAGCCCACGTATGGCGCGAACAGCCCGCTGGTGCTGCCCAACAATCGGCCGGTGGCGGTCAAGACCGGCACGACCGACGCCTTCCGCGACTCGTGGGTGGTCGGCTACACGCCAGACCTGGTGACGGGCGTATGGGTCGGCAACACGGACAACACGCCGATGAAGGACGTTATGGGCGTCGCCGGCGCCGGCCAGATCTGGCACGACTTCATGGCCGGGGCGCTGGCCAACACGCACCCGACGCCATTCAACGCGCCGCAAGGCGTGCAGCAGGCCGACGTATGCGCGCTCTCGGGCATGCTGCCGACCCAGGCCTGCCGCGAGAACAGCCTGCCGGTCCACGGGATTCGCCGCGACTGGTTCGTCCCGGGCGTCAATCTGCCCACCCAGGCGGACAATTGGCACCAGTCGGTGCAGGTGTGCAAGGTCAATGGCAAGTTGGCCACGCCGCTGGTTCCCGACAACGCGCGCGGCACCCTGGTGTTCGTCAATTTGCCCGACGCGGTGCGGGCGTGGGGACTGGCCCACGGCTACCCGGCACCGCCCAGGGATGACTGCAGCGACGTCTATCAGGGCGAGAAGATCGCCGAGATCACCTCGCCGGCCGCCACCGATCGGATCGTGGTCGGCCAGACGCTGCAGATCGTGGGCTCAGCGTACATCGACGACTTTGCGAGCTACACGCTCGACGTCGGGGCCGGCGACAATCCGACGACCTGGACGCCGATCACTGATACACGGACGCAGGCGGTCGACAAGGCGCTGCTCGGGGTGTGGAACACCACGGGGTTGCAGCCCGGTCGGTATCGGATGCGCTTGCGCGTGGTCGACGGCTTTCAGAATGCGCAGGAGTCGCAGCCACTCATCGTGACGCTGACGGCGCCCGCGACGGCGACACCGACCGCCGCGCCAACGTCCACGCCGACGCCAGTGGCGACGCCGACCCGCGCGGCGGTTCCGCCGGCGGCCGCGACGCCGACACTTGCGGGCGCGCTCACGCAGGCCCCGCGGGGAGCGACGCCAACAGCAGTGGCGCCGCGACCGACGCCGGCGCCGCACGCCTGAGCGAGCGCCGCTGATATCGAGTCCGACCGATGTGGGGGACAGCCCGGGTCGTGTCGAGATGTAGGGGAGACCCCTACGACCCCCGACGGCGGCGGGTGGACATTCGGCCCAAAGCGTCACACGGACTGGTCCACGAGACCATTGAGGCGTCGGGCGGTCCATGCCAGGTTTTCTGGGGACTTGCCAGTCCAGGCCTCGTAGGCCAGGCCGTCGAGGCCGATCGCCAGCTCGTAGCAGCGCAGGCGCTCCGGGAAGTTCGCGACGTCGA
>JAFAOS010000479.1 GCA_019247515.1 Chloroflexota bacterium
TTGGCGCGTCGAGGTCCCACGACCAGGTGTTGCGGAACCAGGCGGTGGGCAGCACGTGCAGCGTTTCAGTGTCCGGACCTGGGTTAGTGATCCGCACGTGCATCAGCACATCGAGCGGTGAAGCCTTGGCGTAGTCCACCTCGACGATCCAGTAGCGGTCGTCATCGAAGGCGCCCGTATCGAGCAGCTCGTATTCTGGATCGAATTTTCCTCGGCGACTGTTTTCGTCGATCAGGTTTTGATAGGGGAAGGCGCCCTGCGGGTAGTGGTAGCGCCATCGATTCCAGGCATGGCTGGGCAGGGCGTCGAGGTACCACCAGTATTCTTTGGCGTCCTCGCCGTGGTTCGCCTGGGCGCCCGTCAGGCCGAAGATGCGCTCTTTGAGGATGGGATCATGCCCATTCCACAAGGCAAGGCCAAGGCACAGACGTTGCTCGATGTCGGAAAAGCCCGCGAGGCCGTCCTCGCCCCATCGGTAGGCGCGAGAGCGGGCGTGATCGTGGGGGAAATAGTCCCAGGCTTCTCCGTTGGCGCTGTAGTCCTCGCGAACCGTGCCCCACTGGCGTTCGCTGAGGTACGGACCCCACACGTACCAGTCACTGGCCTGGCGCAACCCATTTTCCAGCTTGCCGAAAGTCTCGACGCGTTGTCGCTCCGTACTCATGTGTGCTCCTGTTAGCTCGATGGGCGGTCCGCCGCCGGGTTGGCGGCTGCCGCCGGAACTCGCGCAGGCGTGGCTGCCTCGAATGACGGTGTATCGATGTAACGTGAGCCGATCCTGCCGAACAGGAGCCCGAACAGCCACTGCACGCAGAGCATGAGCTGGCCTTCGGCGCGTCCCAGGTACAGAATGTGAATGAACGCCCAACCCGTCTTGCCGAGCGGTCCATCCATCTTGAGCTTGTCCTTTTCGATGATCGCGTAACCTTGCGAGATGGTGGCCATGTTGCCTTTATCGAAGTAGCTGAAGGCGTCTGGCGCGCGTTGGCGCAAGACGCGAGCGCGAACGATGTGCGCGGCGTGCTTGCCGCTTTGCAGCGCCACCTGGGCTACCCCCGGCAGGACCTTGCCATTGTTTTCGATGTGCGCCGTGTCGCCGACGACGAAGATGTCCGGGTAGCCCGGAACCGTGAGGTCCGGGCCAACGACGACCCGCCCGGCGCGGTCGGTTTCGGCGCTCAGCCAGCGACCGGCTGGTGATGCCGCGACACCGGCGGTCCACAGCACAGTACGGGTTCGAACTCGCTCACCGGCAATTACCACGCCCTCGTCATCGACCAGTTCGACGGCTTTGCCCAGACGCACATCGACCCCCAGGCTCCGCAGCTTGTTGACTGCCCCGCCGGCCAGCTCCTCTGAAAAGCTTGCCAGGGCCCGAGGACCGGCCTCGACCAGAATGATGCGGGCCTTGCGAGGATCGATGTGGCGGTATTCCGTGGGCACCCGCTGAAAATGCTGGGCCAGTTCGCCGGCGAGCTCGCAGCCAGTCGGTCCCGCCCCCACCAGGACGAACGTCATCAGTTGTTCACGGAGGTCCGGGTCAGTTGCCTGGTCGGCCTGTTCGAGAACTCCAATGATCCGCCGCCGCAAGAACTCGGCATCCGCCAGCGTTTTCATGCTGGGCGCAAGGGGTGCCCACTCAGCGTGCCCGAAGTAGCTGCCCTGCACACCCGTGGCCAGCACCAGATAGTCGTAGGGGATCGCCTGTCCGCCCGTGAGCTCGACCAGACGCCGGTCCTTGTCGACTCCGCTGACTTCGCCCATGAGCACGTCGACGTTTTTCTGGCCGCGAAACATTGAACGGATCGGTGTGGTGATGGTGCCGGGCTCCAGAAGCCCCGTCGCCACCTGGTAGAGCAGTGGCTGAAACAGGTGGTAGTTCGTTTTGTCGATCAACGTGACGCGGACAGGCGTGTTCTTCAGCGCCTGGGCAGCCGCGACGCCCCCGAAGCCTCCGCCGACGATGACCACGTGCGCGGGGCCAGCCGCGCGAGCGATAGATCCGTTCTGGGTCATGTTTCAACCTCCAGTGGATTGGCTTCAAGTCGACTCTGCTGAGCGCCCGCCGCGGCGGAGATCGCCGACGATTCCGGCGGCAAATACGGATACCGTGCAACACTCCAGCCCGATACGATGCCGGCTAATGCCACGGAGACAGCAGCCCCATTTCGAACGACAGCACGGTGCCTGAGACGGCGCCGACCGCGACAGGACGCCATCGTCTGTGACCAGTGTTGCGTGAGCAGCAGCGCCGTGGGGTCTTCTTCCTCAGGCCGATGAACCTGGCAATCAGCACGGGAAATGAGAACGCCACGCCCGGCGGCGTCAGGATAATGCGTGAGCCAAGCGTAAACGTCCATCAGCCTGTGGGTTGCGAGCAGCCGGCCCGATTGGGGGTCATGCGCGAGTATGTCCTCGACGTCCAGCCTACGGTTGGTCCCAAAGGCGCGCATTGGGGTACTCACCAATTACTTCATCAATGCCTCGACACGCGGTCTCGGCTACGGCGTGCACGCCGTGGAGCGTGGCATGAAGGTCCGCTACGTCATCGCCGTCGACCTGATCGAGACGCCGAACCGCTAGCGAAGCGGCCGGGCACGGGCTGGCCGCCCCAACTCCTCGCACGCGATGCGCATGTTTGACCTGAGCCAGTGGGGTAACTTCGCTCTCGGCGACCTCACGATCATCGACCTGATCGCGGCCACGACGAATGCGTTCAACGCGGCGTTGCTCGCTCGCAGTCCGTCGCATTGGCGCCAGTACACGGCGGTCGGCCTTCTGCTGCTGGCGGTCGTCGGCGGGATCGCCGGCGGGGTGAGCCGCGACGTGCTCCTGGCGAGCGTGCCGGTGGCCCTCACTAACCCGTGGTACCTGCTCCTGTGCCTGCTCGCCGCGCTTGGCGCGCAGCGCATCAGGTATCGGACCGGTCAGCAGTTGCGCGCGGGTCGCGTGCAAGTCATGGCGGCTTTCGCACTCCCGTGGTACGCGGTCGTCGGAGCAGACAAGGCACTGGCTGCCCACGTGCCGTTCATCGCCGCGGTTCTGATCGGCGTCATCAGCGCGACCGCCGGCCGCTACGTGCTGGACGTGACGGCGGGCGTCACACCCCAACACTTCGTCCGCGGCGAGTGGTTCGTTGGTACGGCCGTGCTGGCGAGCACGCTCTACGTCGTTGGCGCCGTCGGGCTGGGGCTGTCGGTGTGGCCGGCGACCCTGGTCGCCGTCGGCATCGCCTTCGCCTTCCGCCTGGTGGCGCTGCGCCGGGGCTGGGAAGAGCCCGAGCCCTGGCAGCCCGCCGAGGGGCGCACCAGCGACGCGGCCCGCTCACCCAGTTGAGCCCTCCGATCGCGGCGGGACCTCGGACGGTCCGCGCACGCCGAGCGTCGTCAGCTCAGTCGCACAACGCGATAGGACTGTTCAGCAGTGTGCCGCCCATACGATAAAGCTCGTCGAGCAACGCCGCGAGCGTGGACTCCGTCACCAGCATGAAGACCGCCGAACTCCCCGGCGGCATCGCCATTCTGAGCTCGTGCTCGAACTCGGGCAGCAGGCCATAGTCCTGCCCCGTCTTGCGGCAGTCGGCAGTCCCAGGCGCGAGTACGAGACTGGCGATAAGTCCCCGCCAGAACGGGACGGCCGCGTCTTCGGGTTGGGCGAGATCCATGTAATGATGGAGCTTCACGTTCCAGTCCGTGCCCCTGACGACGCCCACCGCGTCCTGAACCGGCACTGCCGAGTCAGTGTGAAGTCGCTGCAACAACGCCAGCACTTCCACGGCCCGATGCTCGTCCACGTATGCCAGCGCGACAAGCTGTTTCACCATCATGAGCGTAGATTGGCCGCAGCCTGCCGACATTAGGGTAAACACCAATCCCGAGCTGCTTCGCCTTTCGCCGTGTTGTTGAGGCGATTCTGAGGCGAACGTATGCTTCTCTCCCTGACCGGCGGCACTTGCGACCGACGTCTATAGAAGAGCGTCCCTTATTGAAGAGAACCCAACTCATCGCCAAGCGTTGCTAACCTCGACAGGAAGCACCGTGCTGACCGTCAAGCCCCAACGAGTGTCAGAGGCCCCACAGTGGTTTCAAGGAATCCAAGGCAATATATGCAAGTACATAGGCTCGCGAGCGTGGCCGGGACGTCTCGCGAGCCGACGCGGCGCCCGCGCGTGCGCCGCGTGCCGCGGCTGTCGAGACAAGAGGTGAGCGGAAACCTGCCGCGCGACCTCACCAGCTTCGTCGGTCGTCAGGCGGAGCTCGCCGAGATTGCACACCTGCTGGGCACCGCCCCGCTGCTGACACTCGTCGGCGTCGGCGGGATCGGCAAAACGCGACTGGCGTTGCGCGTGGCCGGGGACGCCCACCGGCGATACGCGCACGGAGCGTGGCTGGTCGAACTGGCGCCGCTTGGCGATCCGTCCGAGGTCGCCATCGAGGTGGCGCGAGCCCTGCGCCTGCGGGAGCGCCCTGGCTGGAGTCCCCTGGAGACACTCGCCGCCGTCCTGCGCACGCGACAACTGTTACTCGTGCTCGACAACTGTGAGCACGTACTGGCGGCTTCTGTCGAGCTCGCGGTCGCTCTGTTGCACAGTTGTCCCGATCTGACGATTCTGGCCACCAGTCGAGAGCCACTGGGAGTCGCGGGAGAGGCCATCTATCAGGTCCCACCCCTGGCGATGGGGCGCCAGGGGAACCCCGGCGAGGGCTCGCCAGAGGACGAGGCAATCGAACTGCTCGTGGAGCGCGTGCGCGCGGTCGAGCCGAGTTTTCGACTGACAGCGGCACATGCCAGGAGTGGCGCGCGCATCTGCCAGTTGCTCGACGGTTTGCCCCTGGCCATCGAGCTGGCCGCGGCGCGAACGACGACGATGAGCCTGGCTGAGGTGGCGGACCGACTTGATGATCCGTTGAAGTTGCTCACGCTCGGGCCGCGCTCGGCGCCCGCGCGCCAGCGAACATTGAGCGCCGCGATCGACTGGAGCTACCGATTGCTGACCGAGCCGGAACGGATCCTTCTGCGTCGTCTCGCGATTCTTTCCGGCGGGTGCTCGCGCGAGGGCGCCGCGGCGGTGTGCGCGAGTCCTGATGTCCCCGCCGAGTGTATGGACGATTTACTCGATCGCCTCGTCGCCCATTCACTCCTGATCGCCGTGAAGCAGGACGAACGCACGCGGTTCACTTTGCTGGAGACGGTCCGTCAGTATTTGCTCGCTTGTCTCGAGCAAGCAGGGGAACTGACGAGCTTGCGCGAGCGGCACGCGGACTGGTGCCTGGGGCTGGTTGCGGGCATAGTCGTTGAGTCGAACGACGCGGACCAGGTCGCGCGGCTGCAGCCGGACCTGGACAACCTGCGTTCCGCGTTGCGATGGACCCTTGACCGTGGTCAGGCAGACGGAGCCGCGCGTCTGGTCCTCGGCCTCGGCACCTGCTGCTGGTTTCATGGCAGCTTCAGCGAAGGCCGGTCCTGGTTGACGGCAGTCTTCGATCTGGCGTCCAGAGGCTCGACATGTCCCGAGCTGCCTCAGGCTGGCGTCTGGGCCGGGGTGATGGCCTTCAACCAGGGGGACTATTCGGGAGCTGAGGCGCTGTACCGCCGTGCGGTGGATGTTGCGCAGACGTCGGGGAATGAATACGCGGTGACGCTGGCCGAAAGCCGTCTCGGCCGACTCGCCTACCAGCGTGGTGACCTGGTGCAGGCGAAGGAGCTGCAAGAGAGGACGCTGCAGCGGCTCGCGAGCGCGGGAAGTCCGATGGAGCTCATTGTGATGGGGGAGCTCGGCTTCACGTGTCTCGAGCTCGGCGACAGGGCGAATGCCAGGGAATACTTCCGAGTCGTTTCGGACAGGGTGGCGAAGACGCCTTCGCGTTTCCTGAGCGCGCGCCTGCTGAACGCGCGGGCCCACGAAGCTGCAGTGGACGGCAACTACGCCGAAGCCGACCGCCTCCTGGCCCAAGCCGTTGAGGCCCAGCGGGGAGATGGTGATGAGCCAGGACTCATCGAATCGCTGAAGTTGCGAGGCGCCGTGGCGATCGAGCGCGGCGACCGCCAGCTCGCGGCGACGCTGCTGCTCGAGGCAATGGATCTGCTGGTGCTGTTCGGAAGCCGGATGCGCCTGCCGCGCCTGTTCGAGGCGCTTGCCTGTTTGTTCGCCGAGTGGCAGCCAGAGGCCTGCGTCCGGTTGGCGGCGGCGGCCGAACAGTTGAGAGCCACCCTCGGAGCCATGCCCCTGCCGAGCGACCAGGCGCGTCTGGGACGTCATCTGCAGGCCGTCAGGCGGCGCATGGGTCAACGCGCGTACGGAGGCATATGGGGAGCCGCCGGCAGCGTGCCGGTCGAGGCGACGCTGGGCGAAGCCCGCCAACTGCTGAAGGCGTTCCAGGAAGGCCGGCCACTCGAGACGAAACCGGCTCTTTCAGGGGCTGATGCGCTCTCGCACCGCGAGCGGGAGGTGGCCATCCTCGTCGCGCGCGGCCGCAGCAATCGTGAGATTGCTGCGGAGCTTGTGGTCACCAGCAAAACGGCCGAAGCGCACGTGAACCACATCCTCAACAAACTCGGATTCTCGAACCGGGTGCAGATCGCGACGTGGGGCATGCGACACGGAATGGTGGCCGCCGATGTCGAGGACAGCAACCTCGACAGCTGATTGGTGTTCTCCCCAATGGCCTGGCTGCAACCCTTACGCCAGACTAGCAGCATGCGAGGAGGGATCATGCCAACGGTTGCGGTGGATCGGCCACGTACCCGGACGGACGTTCGATCTGGGACGATGTCGCGCAATCGCGACGTCGCGTACAGACGTCTTATGCTGACGATCCTGAGCATCGATGTAGTTACTCTGGCGGGCGATCTGCACTCTCGGCGCCAGACACGTGACGGGATCAACGCGCTTTCCACAATGCCCAGTCCCGCTATTTTCACGGATGGAGGTTGCATCTGCGGCCCGACATCATCGTGATGAACATCGGCGACAACCACACGGCAACTGGCTCCAGTGACGACGTGGGGCTGATCGACAGATGATCGTCGAGTTCCTGTGCGGGTCCAGCTCCGGCGCCGAACTACCATCACTCCGTGAGGTGCTCGGCCAGCGTGACATCCGCGTCCTGGAGCTGGTACGCGTGGAAGAGCACGAGCGGCGACACAGGCGCAAAGCTGGCCCAACTCCAACAAGCAGGCGACTTGCTGAAACAGGGCTTCCTCACCGAGGAGGAGTTCCAGGCCCTAAAGAGTCAGATCCTCGACGACTCCGACGACTCTGATCGATCAGAGGATTGATTAGAGGACGCGGTCTTCCAGCGCGCGGCGCACCAGTTGTTCACCTTGCGCGACCGTGTAGGTGCGTGCACCGCGGTGGACGATCCGCAATTCGAATTGCGCGGCATCCGCGTGGCTCCGCACTCGCACGACGTCTCTCACAAACCCCAGGGCCGAGCCTTCGCGGGCGTAGGTCCAGATAAGTTTGCCGGTGCGCGCGTGAGCGACCTGAAAGACGGTGCCGTCCGCGGACACTGTCGGCAAGACTTCCAGCCGCTCGTCCCCGACACTCGGCGCGGCTGGCTGATCTGCTCGTACGCTGGCGACTGCCGATTGGGTGTGCTGACCGGGTAGCGCGGACATCGTGTAGCCCACGGCCTGGGGGCCGTCGAGCGCTGGCACGGGCGCCAGACGATCCATCAGGACCTGGCTGCCCACCACAATCAGCAGTACGCCACCGATCGTCAAAGCCGTGACGAGCCAGGGACCGACGGTCGCCAGCACACTCGAGCCCGCGGTCGCCAGCCATGCGACGGATGCATCGGCGTGAGTCGAGGTCCACACTGCGAGAACCCACAACGTCGCCGAGTACACGACGCTGCCGATCACCAGGAGAACCGTGCCCATGCCAATCTTCGTCTTGCGCTTCGGACGACTGAGTAGCCGTGTCATGCGCGAATCCCTTGTGTTGATCTGGCGAGGTCGGTCTCAGCGGCCGGCATCGAGGTTCGGGGTGCCAGCGGCGCCTCCAGGGACGGTGTGTCGATATAGCGTGAGCCGGTCTTGCCCAATACCAGAGCGGACAGCCATTGCAAGCACAGCATCAGCTGTCCTTCGGCACGTCCGAGATACAGGATATGAATGAAGGCCCAGCCGGTCTTGCCCAGGGGTCCACTCAGCTTGAGCTTGCCTTTTTCCATGATGGCGTAGCTCATCGAGATAGTGGCCATGTTGCCCTTGTCGAAGTAGCTGAATGGCTTGGGTGCTGGCTGGTGCAAGACGCGTGAGCGGATGGTGTGGGCGACGTGCTTGCCGCCCTGCATGGCAACCTGGACCACGCCTGGCAGCACGTTGCCATTGATTTCGATATGCGCGGTGTCGCCAATCACGAACACTTCGGGGTGGCCAGGGACGGTCAGGTCGGAGCCGACCACGACGCGGCCGGCCCGATCTGTCTCGACATTGAGCCAGCGGCCGGCCGGCGACGCGGCGACGCCCGCCGTCCACAGGACCGTGCGGGTCTGAACACGTTGACCGGCGATCACCACGCCCTCGGCATCCACCGCCTGGACGGCCTGTCCGAGACGCACGTCGACACCCAGACTCCGGAGTTTGTCGACAGCGCCCTTGCTCAGACTTTCCGAGAACGTGGCCAGTGCGCGTGGTCCGGCCTCGACCAGGATGATGTGGGCGTCGCCTGGATCGACGTGGCGGTATTCGGCCTTCAGCACGCGTCGGAAATGCTGGGCCAATTCGCCGGCGAGCTCGCAGCCGGTTGGACCGGCGCCCACCAGCACGAACGTGAGCAGTTGTTCGCGGACCGCCGGATCGGCCTCATGATCGGCCCGCTCTAGCGCGCCGATGATGCGTCGCCGCAAGAACTCCGCGTCCGCCAGAGTCTTCATGCTGGGCGCCAGGGGTTCCCAATCGTCGTGGCCGAAGTAGCTGCCGTGTGCGCCAGTGGCGAGCACCAGGTAGTCGTACGGAATTGGCTCGGCGTCCGCCAGTTGAACGCGCTTGCGCTCTGTATCGACACCCGTCACTTCAGCCATATAGACATCGACGTTCTTCTGGCCGCGGAAGAAGGAGCGAATAGGTGTGGTGATGGTCCCCGGCTCGAGGATGCCACCCGCCACCTGGTAGAGCAGTGGCTGGAAGAGGTGATAGTTGGTCTTGTCAATCAGGGTGATGCGCACCGGTGCGCCGCGGAGCGCCCTGGCGGCGGCAACGCCACCGAAGCCACCACCGACAATCACCACGCGCGGCACCGCATCGGCGAGAGCCTGCGTGCCATTCTGACTGATATGGACTTCCAGTGGGTTCTCTTCGAGTCGACTCCGGTCGTGGAGTCGGAAGACGAGGATCAACGACGGAACAACCAGCACGACCGCACCGACGACGACCACGACCAGCCAGCCCAGCGTCGCGGGCGCACCGGCGGCCGCCGAGATGGTCAGCGACTCGGGCAGAATGTACGGATACTGCGCGGCGCCCCAGCCCCAGACGATGCCAGCGACCGCCGCGGCCGCCAGCAGCCGCGTGGCGCGACGCGCATTGTGGCGCAGGAGGAACAGCGCCGCCACGCCACACACGCCCGAGAGGAGCATCAGCGGCCAGCCGCGTTCCTCCAGCCCCTGGAAGACGAACGGGGCATCGTTGTGCAGCACGAAGACGCCCACCAGGGCGACGATGCCAGCTACGACTGCGGCGGTAATGGCCCGATCGCGGAAGTAGTCTTCGAGCACGGGATCCAGCATGCGGTGCGCGTCGGTGACGAGAAACACGGCTGCCAGGTAGGCGGCGACGGCCACGGCCAGCACGCCGACGACCACCGACGTCGGATTCAGCCAGCTGGTGATCAGGTCGCCGGCGGCGTTGCCGACCGGTACCCTGCCTGAAATGATGCCGCCGATGGCCATACCGAAAAAGAAGGGGGTCAGCACAGATGCAATGGCGAACACGGCTCCCGTCAGCCGCTGACGGGACAGACGGTCGGCTTCGTTGCGGAATGCAAAGCCACAGCCGCGCAGCACGATTCCGAGGAGTGCCAGGCTAATCGGGATTGACAGCGTGGTCATGATCGAGCCGAAGGCGGGCGGAAACGCGGTCCACAACACCACGACGCAGAAGACCAGCCAGACGTGGTTGACTTCCCACACCGGGCCGACGGCACGCGTAATCAACGAACGCGCGTCGGCTCCCTCGACGGCGCCGCCGGCGAACAGGTCCCAGAAGCCGGCGCCGTAGTCGGCTCCGCCCAGAATGGCATACGTGGTCACCGCGAGCAGGAGGACCACGGCGACCAGGTTGGCGATGTTCATGGTCTTTCCTCACCCTCACTGGCCCCCACCGACGCGAGCGGCGACGTGGCCGGCGGCGTAGTGGTCCCGTTCGAACTCGCGATGATCGGACCGTACGGAATGTTGGGTTCAACGACTTCGCCCGCGTTCCAGCGGCGCGACATGCTCCGCAGCGTGAGCACCGTGGCGACGATGATCAGGCCATAGATCACCAGCACGACGGCGAACAGGGGGCGCACCATACCGGCGGTGGTGACGGCGTCGGCGGTGCGCAGAATGTTGTAGACGATCCAGGGCTGGCGGCCGACTTCGGTCACCGTCCAGCCGCACTCGATACAAAACACCGAGAGCACACCGGCTACCGCCGCACAACGATAGAACCAGGCGGTGCCCGGCAAGCGACGCCGGATGATCCAGTACAGCAGGTACCAGGTGGCCAGCAGGGCCAGTCCCGTGCCGCCGAAGATCATGCCGTCCCAGGCCCAATGGACAATCGTGGCCGGCGGCTGATTGTCCCGCGGCACGCCGCTCAAGCCAGTGATTATCGTGCTGGTACTGAAGCCAGACAGCCACGACGCCAGTCCGGGTATGGGAAAACCGCCGTTGACAACGCCGGTGGTCTGGTTGAGTTCTCCGAGAATGATCTCGGGCTGGTCTGGGCCGGTGTTCCACACAATCTCAATCGCGGCGAATTTGACAGGCATTTCCTGAAAGACGGTGCGCGCGACGGTGTCGCCAATCATCATCTGCAGCGGCGCCACGATCGCCGCGACGGTGAAGGGAATGGCGAACGCCAGGCGCTGATAGCGGTCCCAGTGGCCGTGGACTTTGGCCATTGCGAAGACACCCGCCACCAGAAATCCGGCGGTCATGTACGCGGCCGCTAACATGTGCCAGAACTCGTAGCCCAGCGCCGGATTGAAGATGGCGGCAATCGGATCGACGTCGGTTGGCCGACCGTCTGAGCCGAGCGTGAAGCCCGTCGGCATATTCATCCAGCCATTGGCCGAAATGATCGAAAACACGCCGCCGAGTGCGACGACGGGCAACACCACGCCCGACCAGAAGTGGGGCCACGGCGACAGGCGCTTCCAGCCGAAGATGTAAATGCTGATGAAGATGGCTTCCAGGAAAAAGAAGATGCCCTCCAGGCTGATCGGCAGGCCAAAGACGTCCCCGAAGATGCCCGTCAAGCCTGGCCACAGCAGACCCATCTCGAAGGACAGCACCGTGCCCGAAACCGCGCCCACCGCGAAGAGGACGGCCATGACGTGCGACCAGCGTTGCGCGAGCTTCAGCGCAACCGGGTCTTTGCGTTTGAGCCCGATGAAGTTGGCGATCAACACCAGGAAGGGGAAGGCGACCCCCAGCGGCACCAGGATGATGTGGGTCCCCAGGGTGAAGGCCATCAGCATCCGCGCCGCAAGCAGCTCAGCCGGATCTGCAGGGTTCATAGACGGTGTTCTCCCTTCTGGCACGTGCGCTGGTCAGACTGAGCGACCGGGGCGCGACAACCTCCACCCAGGCTAGGGGCTCAGGACAGCGTTGGCATTGGGGGATTCCCTAACAGGTTGCTCTAAAAAGTCTGCTTCTCCTCAGAGAAGAATTGCCGACACCTCGAAACGTGGCGGGCACAAACGGGGTCTCAGCATCCCCGAACGCCAGTGTCGGCGAGTTTCGCAGCGCGAACAGTTAGTAGTCACCCTAATGTGCCCAGCGCGCATGACCGTCATGCTGGCAGTCAGCGACACACGCTGGACAAGGAGCCTCTCAATGGTGACGCAACAGATCGCCGCACCGCTGAATACGCACGCGTCGGGGCATCCCGGCGCGACCGCCGACGCGCTGGTCATCTTCGGCATCACGGGCGACCTCGCCCGGGTCATGACCTTTCATTCGCTGTACCGACTCGAACGCCGCGGCTTGCTGCAGTGCCCGATCGTCGGCGTGGCGGTCAACGACTGGACGCTCGACCACCTTCGAGACCACGCCCGGGAATGCATCGCCGCCACGGGCGAGACGATCGAGCCTGAGGTGTTCGATCGCTTCGCGGCGCGCCTGTCGTACGTTTCGGGCGACTTCACCGACGCCGCGACGTATACGCGCGTCGCCGCTGCCATCGGCAGCGCACGCCTGCCGGTCTTCTATCTCGAGATCCCGCCGTTTCTGTTCGGCAACGTGGTCAAGCATCTGCGCGACGCGGGCCTCACCGCTACGGCGCGCATCGTAGTAGAGAAGCCGTTCGGCAACGATCAGGCATCGGCGCGCACCCTGGCGAACGAACTCCACGAGTACGTCGACGAGTCGCAGATCCTGCGCATCGACCACTATCTCGGCAAGATGGGCCTGGAGGAGATCCTGTACCTCCGCTTCGGCAACACGCTGCTCGAGTCGGTGTGGAACCGCAATTACATCGAATCCGTGCAGATCACCATGGCTGAGAGCTTTGGCGTGGAGGACCGCGGCCACTTCTACGACCCCGTCGGCGCGTTGCGCGACGTGGTGGTCAACCATCTCATGCAGGTGGTCGCGATGGCAGCCATGGAGGCACCCTCTGGCGGTGACCCCGAGACGCTCAAGGACTCACAGTTGGCGCTCTTCCGCGCCATCGAACCGGCGAACCCGGAGCACTACGCGCGTGGCCAGTACGAAGGGTACCGTTCGATTGACGGCGTCGCCGCCGACTCGACCACCGAGACCTTCACGGCGCTGAGGCTGAATATCGAGAACTGGCGCTGGTCGGGAGTGCCCTTCTTCATCCGCGCCGGGAAGCGCCTGCCAGTCACCCAGACCGAATTACGCCTGGTGTTCAAGGAGCCACCGCGACTCGGCTTCGGCTTGAGAAGCGCGACGAGTGAGCCAGATCAGTTCGTGGTCAAGCTCGACCCGGCAACCGGAGTCCAGGTGACGCTGGTGGCGAAACGGGCGGGGATCATGACGGCCGAGCCGATCACGCTCGACATGGAGTTCGCCGAACAGGGCGGCGAGGGCGCGACCCCGTATGAGGTCCTCCTGCAAGCCGCGATGCAGGGTCAGACCATGCGCTTCACGCGCCAGGACGGCGTGGAACAGCAGTGGCGGATCATGCAGCCGCTGCTGGATGCGCCGCCGCCAGTCCATCCGTATGCCCCCGGTAGCTGGGGTCCAAAGGAAGCCGATCAGCTCCTGCATGGTCACGGCCAATGGCGCGGACCCTGGATTGTCAAATGATCGCGTCGGCAATGAGAAGCAGAAGCGCCATGCTTTCAGACACCTCCCGAGCAGCCATCGTCCAGGTCCAGGCCACTCGAGCTTGCGGCTGGAGGGCGTGTTCGCGGGTGACCTGGAGATCACACACGTAGCGCTGCCCGATAGATAACGCGTGCTACCACCTGTGTGTACCGCTGCCGTTCATGCGGCAGGTGCACAACGCGCTCGCGGCAGGTGGTGTGCCGCCGCGGGATATCCAGTGCGAGGTCTTCGGTCCCCGACCTGTGGCAGGCTGACGACGACTGATCGCGTGATGGCCCAGCAGCCGCTCTGAAAACAACCGGGTCCCGGTCAGACGTGTCCGTTCGGGACCGTCGTCGTCTGGGTCGCGCGGCGCTCCATGGCTGCCTTGATGCCAGTGCTGAGGAGCAGGCCGATGACCGCCGACAGCGTGATGAGTGCCAGCGTGTCTGGGTTGGCGGTACCGACGACGGCCACCAGCAGGATCGCCGTCAGCGGCGCGCTCAATGCGACCGCGACCGCCGATGCCTCGATGCACATCACCTGGATGCCAAGGGGGGCGTCTGGGAAGAGCAGGTGCAGGGCGAGCCCGATCATCGAGCACGAGAACAGGAGCGGAAAGGTCGGACCGCCCAGGAAACCGCTCTTCAGCGAAAGGGCGAGCAACACCAGCTTCAGCACCGCCATCAGCAAAAGGAGGCCAACCCCGTACGCGGCCGGGTCGGCGATGATGACGTGTATCTGGGCCTCACCCGAGAACAGCAGCTGCGGCATCGCCAGACCAACCAGGCCAATCACGACGCCTGCCGCCAACGCGCGCAGGATTGGGTCGCCGCGAGACAGCCGCTGCATGAGCGTGCCGAACACGCGCATGCCAATGGCGGCGATCACGGCTACCAGGGTGCCAACGCACCCGAGGACCACGGCCCACACGAAATAACTGGGTTCCAGTGTGACGACCGACGGAAACGCGAGGAAGCTGGCAAAGGACGTGAGACCCAGCAACGCGTAGACGCTGAAGCCGACCACGCCAGCAAGCAGGTTCCAGGCCAGGTAGATCAGCGCGGACTGCCCGCCAACGCTGTACTCGGTCGCAAAGGCGGCGGTGAAAAGGGGGTTGCCAACCACGCCGTTCAGCGCCGAAGCGATAGCCGCCACGTCGAAGCCCAGCCCCGCCCTCGGCGAGACTTTCAGCCTCGTCCGAAACCAGATCGAGATTTGCTGAACCAGGATGGTGATGGGACCCTCGGGACCCACGCTTGCGCCGGAGGCCAGGGAGCACAACGACGACAGAAGTGCGCCTGGAAACGTGTGATAGTCCGTCTTTGGGCCCACGCCTTTCAGCGTCTCCGCGAATCCACCCTCGATGACCGTCGGCGCTCGCAGAAACTTCTGCAGGAGCCCGACCAGAAGCGAAAAGACCAGCACGAGCACCGGGATCGTCCAGCGGTTAGCGCTGACGAAGCCGTTGTTCCAGACCGTCGCACTGAGCGCGCCGTTGGCGGCAAGAAAGATCGCGGCGAACGCGATCGAGATGACCGCCATTATCAGGACGTGGCCGAGACGGGGGAGTCGCTCCGCGCCGGCTGCAGCGGTCTCCTCAGCCCCCGCCGGCGCCGAGTCTGTCACGATCGTTTCAGACATGGCCTCTGTCCGTAAGTGCGAACCAGCCGACGCCGACGGGTCCAGCGCGGCGTTCGGATTGTCCGCGATGGGCATGCAATCGACGAGCTCGACGCATTCATCATCTTCGCGTGCGAAAGATAATAGCCTCCCCGCTGATGATCCGGAATGCGGGCGAACACACTCGGCGAGTCGAACCGCGGACAACAGACCAGTCAATCGCGCCGTCGGTCGCGACCAGTGCCGCGGTCCGCAGGTCGCCGATGAGCCCGTTTTCGGCGATCAGCGGCACGCCCGTCGCCTGGGGTGCGTGCGCATGTCGCGTTGGAACTTCCTCCGTCAGAGCCATGGCCTCAGCCTAGTTGCGATGTGCGGCGTTGGCATTGGTGTATTCCCTATAGCGACGAGCTGAAATCGGACTCGACGACGGCCCTTCTCCGGACGACATCGGGTGAGACCGTCGTCCCGCGCCTGCTGCGCTGTACGCCGAGGTGGATGCCGGCGCGGCGCCTTTTTCGTAATTACCCCAATTCGCGCTCGGCTCGGCCTGGTGGACAATTCGTTTCCATCGAAGGGAGTACTTCACATGGGTTGCCTGTTTGTTTTGATCGCGATGCTGTCGCCCCGCCTGGGCGTCATCATCTTGTGGTTTTTCACGGATTACGTGAGCCGTGCCTTCGACACGTGGATCTGGCCGTTGCTCGGTTTGATCTTCCTGCCCTGGACGACGCTCTTCTACATTCTCGTCGCGGCGCCGGCCGGGCAGATCACGGTGTGGGGGTGGTTGATGGTGGCCCTCGGCCTCCTGGTTGATTTGAGTAGCCACGCCCAGGCGTACCAGAGTCGCGACCAGGCGACGGCGATGTATTCGCGGGCTGCCTGAGCTCGCGACCCGGTCGACACAAGAAAACGCGCCAGCGGGACGTTCGCCGCAGGTTCGGCTTCCAGCCGGGGCGCCTGCTGCACGTAGACCGGCTGCGGCTGCTGGTACTGAGGGGGCGGCTCGGCGTACGTCGGCTGAGACGCGTACATCTGTTGTTGATTATCGTTCGCCCAGCGTCCTGCCTGGCGCCGCGAGACTCGATTGGATACGGCTGTGGCCGTGCCGGCCACCACCGCCGTTCGGGCAACTCCACGAATAAGTCCTGGCATGACCTCTCCCTTTCTATACGCCCGCGCTCACCAGTTCGGTGGCGTCGAGTTGCGCGAGTAGCGCCTGAATCGACAAACGTCCGCTGGTGACGAGCTGTCCTCCTTCGCGCCGCAGTGCGACCGCGAATGGCGCCGCCCAGCGGTTTTCATAAACCAGAATGCACGCGGCGCTATCGGGGCGATCAGTTCGGCGGTGTTGTCGATATCGTGCGGGTCCACCACGCCCGACGAGGCTCCGTCGAACGCGGCCAACTCGGGCGACAATTCAGCCAGGTTCGCACGCACGACCGTGCCGTCGAGCTCTTTCCGGAAGATCGCGATGTCGAGAATGCGGACCAGGCCACGATCCACCAGGTCAAGGAAGATCGGCAGTGCCCTTCCAGGCGCCCGCTTGCCTGGGAACTCGACGATCAGAGTCGACCGGCCACATCTCTTCAACGGAATCCTGCGGCTCGGCTTGGCTGCTCATCTCAAACTACACCTCCTGCAAAAAATCGCAGTTGGCCTCATCGTGTGGCCGGCAGGCGGGCCCCACATCAGGGTAATCACCGATGTCGCGGACCGCGCGATGTGAGTCGCTGGAAGTCAGCAATCGCACGTGAGCGGGATGCGCGGTGTAGTGTCTCCTCCTCTCGGGCGATGTCACGCGCATACATGATCGGCGGTCATACCAGTGTCAACACCAGTTGTTACCAGCCCACGCCGCATGCCCAGTTCGCAGGCCGTTCACCATCCCGCCGCGACGGCGAGTTGGTGTTTACCCTAATGGCAGTCACCAATCGCCTCCGCAGGCTGAGGTTCGTGAGATAGCTTCTCGTCACGGCGCACGTGGATGAAACGGTTAGCGCGGCTCGGGTGCTTGGCCCGCACGCGGAAACCCTCCTAAAAACCCGGCGCGCAATTGGGGGATTCCCCAATGCGCGGCGTTCGCCTGCGGCCCAGGATGCTTTGTCAGTAACACGTGACGGAAGGGACGGATTTGACCTGTGCAGTGTGTCTTATCGGCGATTGGTCTGGCGCGCGAGATCATCGCGATGCTTCGCGAGCGGACTTTGTCAACGATGTACGAGTTCCAGGTCGGGCTGGGCGCGCTCGGCTCGAGTAAACGGCAGTCCCCCAATGTGGTGTACGTCTACGTTGACCAGGCAGCGCGCCGAAGACGCTAGACGTATGCCAATTGTCGAATACCAACAGGGAAGGCAGTTCCCTCGTTATCGATCGACGACGCCAGGCCAGGCCCGAAAGTGGAGAGAAGTATGACTATGGAAACAGCGACATCACCGCACGTCGGACCAGTGCAACTGGTCGTGATTGGCTTCCCGCCCGAGGCGCAGTTCCGCGGCGAGATCATGCGCGCCTTTAGCGAAGTGAGAGGTCGAGGCGTCATCCGCGTGATCGACGCCCTGTTCGTGCGCAAGGACGACGAGGGCCGCATCACGGCATCAATCCGCGACAGCGACCTGAGCATCCACGAGCGCGAAGCCCTCGGCGCGGTCGCCGGCGGTTTGCTCGGATTGATGGCGGGTGGCGACGAGGAGAGCGAAGCCCTGGGCGCGACGCTCGCGGCGCAGGCTATCGCCAACGACGCGTTTGGCCTGGGTATTGGTGACCTTCAAAACGTGAAGGACAGCATTCCACCGGGGAATGCCGCCCTTGTGCTCCTCGTCGAACACCAGTGGGCGCTCGACCTGAAGGTTGCGATGCGCAACGCCGGCGGTGTGCCCATCGTGCAGGGCTTTCTCACGCCGGAAGCGCTGCTCATGGTGGGCGCCGAGATGCGGGCGGTGGTGGAGGCCGAAAACACCATCGCGCTGGCGCACGCCGTCGAGGGTGCGGCCGTGCTATCCGCGCTCGCAACCGTCGAGGCCGCCGAGCGCATCCAGGAGGCCGCGGTGGCCGAGACGGCGCGCGTGCTCATCGCCGCTGGATTGATCGAAGAGGCGGCGGCGCAGGACGTCATCGACACGTTGGCGGCAGCTGACCTGATCAAGCAAGAGGCGTTAGCGGAGGCGCGCGCCGCCGTGGCACAGGCCAACGCCGACCAGGCGGCGACCAACGGCAAGGCCCTGGAACCAGCGGCCGCATCCGCCGACGGCGCCTGATCGCATCCCTTTTCTCACAGGCTGCAGCTGGGGACGTTCGCTCGTACCCGCGTCAGCCTGGATAATGCTCGCCCTGCTGGTTGTGGATGTTCGTGTTGCTGTTGGCAAACGCGGAAGTCGAAGAGTGGGCAACGTGGGAGCGCCAGCGCCGCGAGACATGGTTGCGCGGCCCAAACCGCCTCCGGTGGTCGCCCATGTACTACGCGCGGACTGCACAACTCGCCGCCGAAGGTGCGCTGAGCCTGATTTTGAGGACATCGATTCGCGACGTGTACGATCGCCTGATTTTTGCAGGCATTGACTGGGAAGACGAACACACGGTGTATCGGACCTCGGCCACGCGACGAAAGAAGTGAGACACATGACACGCTCGAGACCATTTGGGGTAACCGTCCTCGCCGCGCTGGTGCTGATCTCGAGCTTCAACCTGCTCCTGGCCATCGCTCGATCCTGGGAGCCAGCACAGTTGAAGCAATTCTGCCGAGCATT
>JAFAOS010000222.1 GCA_019247515.1 Chloroflexota bacterium
TCACACCACTCGGAGCTGGCCAGTACGGTCTCTCGCTCTATGACCGCAACCGGTGGGAGCCGCTCCCGTAT
This sequence comes from Chloroflexota bacterium, assembly GCA_019247515.1. Classification (GTDB taxonomy): domain Bacteria; phylum Chloroflexota; class UBA6077; order UBA6077; family CF-72; genus CF-72. The sequence goes on from JAFAOS010000222.1 coordinate 72, forward strand.
GAGGGCACCCTCAACCAACTCGTCGACGTCATGAACAGCGACCTTGCTCACTGGGCCGCCGACTGGTCACTACCACGCGCATAGGAGCTCGAACCTTTGAAATCCTGGTCTAAGCTCGCGGGCAATTGGGTTCCCAATTCTGCTCATCAACTTGGAAAAGTGGAGGACACGTTATGTTCGGCACGTTGTCGCGGTGGGTATGCGTGCGGGGTCTGGTCCTGGCGGTTGCGCTCGCGGCCGGGGCGACCGCCCCCGTGGATGCGAACGCCCCACTCGCAAATACGAGCACAGATGCACAGTCTCTCAGCGGGAAACTGACGATTGCCGGCTCCTCGGCATTGCAGCCTCTGGTCGACCAGGCCGCCAAGAGCTACCAGGCAGCCAATCAGAACGTGCAGATCACGGTGTCGGCCGGGGGTTCTGGCGCCGGCCGCTCCGGCGTCTGCCAGGGCAGTCTGGACATCGGGATGAGCGATGTGCCGCTCACTGATCAGGAGAGGACGAATCTCAATTGTGCGGATGCTGTCCAGACCGCGGTTGCCATCGACGCTTTCGCGGTGGCGGCCAACACCAAAGGGCCCGCCAGCCTGCAGTCGCTGACGAAGGAGCAGATGCAGGGCATCTTCACCGGTCAGATCACGAACTGGTCGGCAATCGGAGGAGACAATCAGCAGGTCGTCTTGATCAACCGCCTGAAGGGTTCGGGAACGCGCCAGAACATGGCCAACTACCTTTTCGATGGCGACGACACGCGGTTCGGTGTCGGAGCCTCGGAAGAGGACAACAGCCAGACTGTGGTCAATACGGTCAGCCAGACTCCGGGGGCCGTCTCGTATCTCGGGTTGGCATTTCTGAACAATCCCCAGCTCGTTACGATCGGAATAGCTCAATCAGATGGCAGCGTGCTGATGCCGACCAAGGACACGGTCGCCACGGGACAGTGGCCGATCGGTGGACCTGGGCTGGCAATCACAAAAGGCCAGGGCACCGAACTGGCGAACTCGTTCATCAGCTACATGATCAGCCCAGCATTCGAATCTGATCCAATCTGGGATGCACTTGGCTTCGTCGTCCCCGCGAATCCGTCGATTGGCAATCCGACGGGGCAGTGACACCTTAAGCGGCAAGCGTCGCTCACCGGCATCGAGCATGGCGCCATGATGCAGGACGACGAAGACCACGGAATCTCACCTTTCACATTGTCCGGCAGGCCGACTCCCGAACACCTGGGTGCGAGTACAGGACTTCTTGTCTTGACTCTGTCCACCAGGAAAACGTAACCGCCTTCGTCGACGTAGGGGTGTCTCCGCTGTGGGACCAGCCGCGCGGAGCTGATCGTGCCCGGCTCGCCGCACATGATCGGCGAGGCGCTGCGTGGCGTCAGCTTGACGCCCCACTGCCGCAAGCCGCGGCCGCAGGGCGCGGAGGACGGGCTGCGGATCGACGCTCCGTTCATGTCCCGCGTGACTCGTTGAGATTCGTGCGGAGGTTGCGCCCGACGCGGGGCCTCAGCTGCGCAGGTAACTTCCGTCATTGGCGGATTCAGCGCGGGCCTGGGCGGCGCTAGCTTTGCACCATTTGTCCAGCCCACCGGTACTCGTACCGGTCTGGAAGTGCCGCGTGACATTTCGGTTGTCCGCCATGACAACACCGCCCTGGCGGCGCTGCGGCACGTTTCACTGACCACAGTGCACCAGCCGCGGTTCAGATCGGCGAAATGGCGATCACAGCGCTGCTGCGGCGGTTGGAGCGACCCACAGCACGGGCTCGACACGAGCTGCTGGAGCCGCACCACGTCGTCCGCGAGACCACGGCGCGTGCCCGTAGATCTCGGAGAGTGAACAGAACCGGGGGAGGTTACGCGGCCAACGCGGTCAGCTCCGCTGCTGATTCGGCTGGTGGTGAAACGAACGCTGGATACCACCGCTTGAAGGTGCTACCGAGGTCATCGTTGAGTACCGT
>JAFAOS010000394.1 GCA_019247515.1 Chloroflexota bacterium
GGCGGCGCCGGTCGCGCCCGCGCCGACAGTCCCGGCCGCGGCGGCGGAAGTCGCGGCCGCGCCGGTGGTCGCGCCCGCAGCGGTGGTCCCGGCACCTGCGGCGGTAGTCGCCGGGCCAGTGGTCGCGCCGCTGGCGGCGGTCCCCGCGGCGGCGGTTGATTGGCTGGCCGCCGTCACTTGGGCGCCTGGCGTCGACGCCGATGCGGCGGCTGGCGTCGGCGCCGCTGCCGCCTGGGTTGGTGCTGGCTGGGTCGCCACGGCTGGCGCCAGCGTCGGCTGGCTCGGCGCCAGCGTTGGCTGGCTCGGCGCCGACGTGGACGCCGCCGCCGGCTCGACCGTCGGCTGCGCCGGCGGAGCGGGTTGGCCGATCGGCAGCAGCCGCGGGAGGAGAATCGCCAGAATCAGCAGCACGGCGGCGATGCCGATGATTGGCCACAGCCAGCGAGGACGATCTGAGGTCGCCGCCGCCTCTGCTGGGGCTTCGGCTGGAGCACCGGTGGCCGCGGTCGCGGCCGCCGCGGTGGCGCGCTGTTCCGTTTTCTGTCGTTCGAGGTCGGCCTGTCGGCGGGCCTCGGCTTCGGCCGCGCGCTGCTGGGCGTCCAGTTCGGCCTGCCGTTGGCGCTGGAGCTCGGCCTGGCGTTGCGCCTCCAGTTCGGCTTGCCGCTGCCGTTCGAGGTCGGCCTGCCGCTGGGCTTCGGCCTGGGCCTCCACTTCGGCCTGGTGCTGTCGTTCGAGCTCGGCTTGCCGGTGGGCTTCGGCCTGAGCCTCCAGTTCGGCCTGGTGCTGTCGTTCGAGCTCGGCCTGGCGTTGCGCCTCCAGTTCGGCTTGCCGCTGCCGTTCGAGCTCGGCTTGCCGCTGGGCTTCGGCCTGGGCCTCCACTTCGGCCTGGCGCTGGGCTTCGGCCTGGGCCTGGGACGCCGCTTCGGCCTCCCGCTGCGCCTCCACGTCCGGCGGCATGACACCCGGATAGCTGGACGGACCCGCCACCCCCGCCACCACGGCCGTCGGTCCGTCCGCGAGCGCCCCGCCGCGCGCCGCCTCGGTCTCCGCCGCGTGCACCGCTTCGCGGAGCGCCGCGACCAGCGCCGCGCCAGTCGCATAGCGTCGATCGCGCTCCTTGGCCAGTGCGTTGAGCAGAACCCGACCGATCGGTTCCGGGAGATTCGGATTGGCTTCGGTCGGCGACGGAATGCTCGCCTGCACGTGCTGCAGCGCGACTCCCATCGGCGTTTCGCCACGATACGGAACGTGGCCGACGAGCAGCTCGTACAGCACGACGCCGAACGCATACAGGTCCGACCGTCCGTCGAGCGGTAGCGCGAGGACCTGTTCCGGCGCGGCGTATTCCGGGGTGCCCACGAAGGTCCCGATGACCGTCAGGCCGGGATCGCCCTGCAGCAGTTTGGCGATGCCGAAGTCGGCGAGGAAGGCGCGCTCACCACTCAGCAAAATGTTGTCGGGCTTGATGTCGCGGTGGATGACGCCCTGCTGATGTGCCACGTCGAGGGCGGGCAGGATCTGTTCTGCCAACTGCAGGACGCGTTGGGCGGACCACGGGGCGGGGCTTGTGGTTCGCAGCAGGTTCTTGAGGGTGCCGTCACGGGCGAGGAACATGACCAGGTACAGCAGGTCGTCCTCTTCGCCGGTGTCGTAGACGGGCAGAATGTGCGGGTGCTCGAGTTGGGCGATGGTCTCCGCTTCGCGCTGGAAGCGTCCAACGAAGTCGGGTCGGTTGGTGAGTGCTGGATCGAGGACCTTGATGGCGACGCGGCGATGCAGACCGGTGTGCTCAGCTTCGTAGACGGTGGCCATGCCACCGCGGCCGAGGATTGACAGCAGCCGGTATCTCCCCGATCCCAGGCTACGGCCGACCAGATCCTCCACGTGTATCCTTTCTTGGGGCTCCCCGAGTCGGCCCATTGTAAGCGAGGAATTGCCTGTTCAGTACTGAACTTTGGGTGCGATCTTGCCCCGCGTTCGAGCGGGCTCTACCATGCGCTCGATCAGGCCATCGCGTGCGATTGGACCGCCCGGGTTGAGCTCTTACCTTCGACCGCTGTACTACGCGCGCACGGATACTGGCCGACAGCGGGATCACAACGAAGATGCGGTGTACGCGGGTGTCCTCTCAAACGACGAGCGTCTGCCACCGACGTACGTGTTCGCGGTGGCGGATGGAGTCGGCGGACACGAGCGCGGCGAATGGGCCAGTCAGACCGCCGTCCAGATCGTCGAGACCCAGCTTCAACTCCATCTCGCCGACCTTGCCCCGCCCGACGCGCTCGACACCGCGTTTCGTGCCGCGAATGCGACGGTTTGGGAAAGTGGCTCGAGCTTGCAGAATATCCAGCGCCCGGCCACGACCCTGGTGGTTGCGCTGGTCCGAGACGGAACCGTGTGGTGGGCGCACGTTGGCGACTCGCGCGCGTACCTGGTCCGACAAGGACGCGCACAACGCCTGACGCAGGATCATTCGTGGATCGAAGAACAGGTCCGCGCTGGCTACCTGACTCGAGAACAAGCGCAGATGAGCGAACGACGGCACGCGATCACGCGCAGCATCGGATACGACGCGACCATCCAGGTGGATACCGGCGGCCCGACGCCGCTCCGAAGTGGAGATGTCGTCATTCTGTGCAGCGACGGTCTGCACGATCAGGTGACGGATGAGGAGATAGCCGGGGTTGTGCAGCAACTGCTGCCGGAAGCCGCGGCCGAACGCCTGATCGGGCTCAGCAACGAGCGGGGTGGTCCCGACAACATCAGCGTGGTGCTGTGCAGCATGTACGACGCATCGGCCGACGAGACGGTGCACACCCGTCGCGCCTCCGAGGCGGCGATCACTCTTCCCTGATCGCCGAGTTCGCCTCGATCGTCACGATGAACGTGTTGGACCCGAGCTCGATCGTGTCGCCGCTGGTCAGGGGCTGGGGGTCGGACAGCAGGCTGCCGTTCAGCGCCGTGCCGTTGCGACTGCCCAGGTCACTCAGATAGAACGTCCCGTCTTTGCACTCGATGCGCGCGTGCTCGCGCGACAGCCGCTCATCCGCAACGTAGATATCGTTCTCCGGCAGGCGGCCCACGGTTGCGCCTTCCACGGGGATGAAAAAGGTGCGTCCTTTTGTCGGACCGCTGGTGGCGACGAGCCAGGCGCGCACCTGGGGAACGGGTGGGTGAGAGTATGGCTCAATCTGGGTCGCCATTTCGGCGGCCGGATCCTCCAGGGTCGAAGGTCGTCCACCGCCAGTGGCCGGCTCGGGCTCGGCGCCTTCTGCCGACGGGGCTTCGAGGTCGTGCAGCAAGCGGGTGATCGTCCCGGGCGAGTTGGAGTCGCTCTTGGTCTGCGGCCACGTGTCGCGGGCGCTCGAGCCGGTGCCCGCGCTTGAACTGCCCGTGTCGGTCCGCGGGGAGTCGGCCGTTTCGGGCGTTGGCGCAGGCCGCGGCGCTTGCTCCGGCGTGGCGTGGGCATTCGGCTCAGCTTGCGACAGCGCATCGCCGACCACCAGCGTCGGGGCGAGTTGGACCTGGCGAATCAATCGCAACTGTGATGGAAGATTCCAGACCGGCAGCAGCTCGCGGGTCCAGTTGTCCGGCACCAGCGCGGCAACGTACTGCAGCGCCGATTCGACGTCGCCGGCTTCGAGGACGGCGAACGCGAGGTGCTCCGGCTGTGCCCACAACATGCAGGCCGCGCTCCAGAGCACGAAGTGCATTTTGACGCCGAGCTGGACTCCGAGCGCCTCGCGTGTATCTGACGGGGCGATCAGGCCCGGCGGATCCGTCGGACGCCGGCCGGGACAGTCTCGCGCGTCGTGACCGATGGTCACGTGGAAGAGCACGCCTCACCTCCAGGTATCATGCGCCCACCGCGGAACCCGCGTGCAGGGCGGACGGTCGATCGAGTGGCAGCCCGATGGCTTGTGCAAGCTGCGCGGCGCGCGCGCGACGGGCGCGAACCTCTGTTAGACGTGGCGATGGAGCGCAGGAGTATTCCGCCTCGGCGAATGCGATGAGCGTGCGTACCAGCTCGAGTGTCGCGCCCGATTGCTCCAGGTCCGCTACGACCGCGTCGAACTCCCGCTGGGATTGTGGCCAGTAGCCAAGCTGCGCCAGCGCCGTCGCCAGGACGCGCCGCGCACCGCTCGCATGCAATTTCAAGCCCAGTGAGCGCGCCTGGACCAACCCGTCGCGAGCCACCATCGCGGCCTCGCGAGCCCGCCCAGGATTTGCGGCGTCCGCACCGCCGCGCGCGCACAGCAGCGAGCCGAGAACCACGCGCGCGCGACACGCCAGAGGTCGCAGCTCCAGGGCAAGCGCCGCGTCGAGCACGGAGCGTACCTCGTCGATCGCGCCCCCAGCCGAACTCGGCGTCGCTGACTGCACGACCCCCAGCTCGAGCCTGGCCTCGAGTCCCAGCTCGCGCGCGGCGATCGCCTCGGCGGCGTGCAATGCGCTTGCCAGGTGACGTCGTGCCCGGGGGGCGTCGCCGCGATCGAGGCGCAGCCGCCCCAGCACCAGGGCCGCGCTGGCGAGCGTCCACCGATCGCGCCAGTGCGAGAGGTGTGGCGGCTCGGACCTGTCCTTACGTGCGACCGCATTGCGCACCGCCGCGTCCGCCCCATCCAGTTCGCCAAGCGCGTTCTGGACCAGGCCGAGCTGGAGATGCGACTCGGCGACGCCCGCACGATCGCCTGCTTCCTCGCGCGCGGCGACGCTCAACTGATACTCCGCTCTGGCGCGCTCCAGCTCGCCGCCGAGAAACTGCGCGCGACCGGCCGCGAAACGCGCCAGACCAAGCGCCGCCGGTTCCGGTGCGTCGCCACAGAGCGTGATACTCCGCTCCGCGTGTTCGCGCGCTTCATGCACGCTGCCATGCGCGGCCATCGCCAGCGACAGCAGCGCCTCGGCACTGGCGCGTGTTTCGGGAGTGACGTCCGGCCGCTTGAGAATGGCGCGGCCGATCTGGAGCACGCGTCGCGGATTGCCGCGGCGCAATCCGGTCACTCCAAGCTTGATCTCCAACTCGGCGCGGCGCTGGTCCGACGCACTGTTCTCCGCGGCCAGCTCGAAGGCAATCTGTGCCTCAGCCAGGCTGCCGCTCCACAGCAGTGCGTCTCCAATCCGATCCTGGATTTCGAGCGTGAGGCGAGCGCGTTCGCGGGCTTCGGCGACGGCGTGCGCCTCTTTCAGCACGGAACGGTAGTAGTCGACGGCCGCCTCCATCGAACCGGTGGCCGCGGTCCGATCGGCCGATCGCAGCAGGTATTCGACGCCTTGCCAGTGCTGGCCCGCGGCCATCAGGTGGCGGGCGAGTTGCTTGAGGCGCTCCGGGTCGGGCTGACCGGGATCATACGCATGTTGCAGGGCCAGCGCCACCTGTTCGTGCAGGCGACGGCGCTCCACCTGGGTCAGACTCGCGTCGATCACCATCCGCGTCATCTCGTCGCGCACCATGTAGGCGCTGGTCGAGCCGACCAATACGCGTGCAAGGTAGCCGAGCTCGTCCAGTCGCTTCAGCACTCCACTGGCAGAGTCGCTGGACATGCCCGAGGCATCCGCGATCAGCTCCGCTGGAGACGGCTCGCTGACGACAGTGCAGAGGCACAGGACGTGCCGGTCCTCGGCGGATAACGGATCGAGCGTCGACTGGATTTTTGCTCGCGGTCCGAGCGCTTTGCCGACGTCGAGTGGCGCCGTGATCTGATACTTGCCGTCGACGACCTGGAGCTGGCCGGTGTCGAGCGCCACCTGGACAATTTCCGTCAGCACACCCGGCCAGGCATTGGTCCAGCACATGAGTCGCTCGAGGGTCGTGGCGTCGATCGGCGCGTCGTCGAGGAGGACGTTCACCAGTGCCTCACATTCGGCGGCACTGAGCGGCGGCAGCTCGATCGCGGGTGACTGCTGCCACGCCGTCGTCGGCCCGCGGGTCAGCACGAGCAGCACGACGTTGCAGGTTGCGACGCTCGCGGCCAGGTTTTGGATCAAGGTGAGCGTGCCGGAGTCAGCCAGATCCGGGCGATCGAAGACAACCACCACGGGTCGTTCGCGTGCAGGCTCGCGCGACAAACTTTCGATGCTCGCCACCACGGCGGCGATGGATGAAGGTCCATCTTGCGCGAGCTCGGCACAGTTGACCAGGACGAACTGCGCATCGTCGACGTGCGCGTGATGCAGCTCCTCGATCAGCCGAGACTTGCCGCTGCCGGCTGGACCGTGGACGACGGCGGTTCGGCATCCGCCGCGTCGATCCAACAGGAGGCGTTCGATCGCGGCGAATTCGTTCTGGCGTCCAACAAGGCGCCCGGTGCGATTGAGATTGCCCACGGGCTCGAGATCCTCGACCTCGTACGCGTTGACCAGCTCGTGTTTGCCGCGGATGTTGCTTGGAGTCGAGGCGCTGTAGCGGACCAGGTGACGGGTGAGCTGATAGGTGCTCTCGCTGACCAGAATATGACCGACGCGCGCGTGCTCTTCGAGGCGCGACGCCAGATTGACGGTGTCGCCCATGACCGTGTACGCGCTGAACTGTCGACTCCCAACCGAACCGGCGAGGACTTCGCCGGTGTTGATGCCAACGCGCATCTGGAGCTCGATGCCGGAGCGCTGCTTCAAGCGCCGGCTGAATGCTGCCAGGCGTTCCTGCATCGCAATTGCCGCCCGCACGCCGCGTTCGGCGTCGTCCTCGTGCGCGTGCGGCGCGCCGAACAACACCATCATTGCGTCGCCGATGTACTTGTCGACAAAGCCGCCGAAGCGCGTTGCAGTTTCCGTCAGATGCTGAAAGCACTGATTCACCACGAGGGTGATCTGTTCCGGCGACATGCGCTCTGACAACGCCGTGAAGCCACACAGGTCCAGGAACAGCACCGTCACCACCCGCAAGTCGCCCTCCAGATAGTTCTGGGGCTCGATCTGACCGCTGATGGTCAGAAACTGGCTGATGCTGGTGGCGATCGGTCGATCCCGGGTGTCCTGCGTCAAATCCAGAGCAGGTTGGTCGATATTGAAGGTGAACTCCACGTTGGCCAGCCGCACCCGGTCGCCGGTTGCGAGACGGCGGGGCTCGTACACGCGCTGGTTGTTGACAAACGTGCCGTTCGAGCTGTCCAGATCGCTGAGAATATATTCGCCTTCCACGCGGCGGATCAGAGCGTGATCGCGCGAGATCGAGGGGTCGCTCAACTGGAAATTGTTTTGCTCACCGCGCCCGATGCGCGTCTCGCTTTCGACGTACCGACGATCGCCTGCCCGCTCGAGCCAGGCCAGAGCGACCGGTCGAGGGCTTGACCCCGAATGAGGCATGCTGGCTAGGGCCCGGGTTCCAGGTTGGGGGTTGGGCGAAGCGGCGCTTCAATGGTCTGATCGAGCCGTGCGTCAAGCGGCCAGCTCACGGTTACCCCAGGGCGAACCGTGAACGGCGCGTTCGAAGCCGAGGGGTGGCTGGCGCCGGGCTGCGCGACCTCGTCGCCGGGCTGGTGCGTACTGCCCGCGCAGGTAAGGATCGTCTGGTCGATGGCGGCTTGCAGCGTGGCCTGGTCGAGATCGACGGAACTCATCTGCAGCACGATCTCCTGTGAGCCCGGCGCGAGCGCCACGTCCACGACGCTGATCTCGAGATGCGCGTGCTGCGCACCGATGCGGATCAGCGTTTCCGAGATAGCTTGCCAGTAGCAGGCTGCATGATTCGGCTCAACCTGAATTGTTGCCCGTGCGCGCTCGCGCGACACTCGCGTTGGTCCTCGACGGCAGTCTACCGCGTCGTCGCTCGCTCAGGCCCGCTCCCTCTCCCTCTGGGAGAGGGCGGGGTGAGGGCCACCTGGTCTTCGCGATGGAGGTCGTGGAGGATGTCCGCGGCGTCGGCGCCGGGGGTCACGGCCGGGCGACCGGGCTGGACCGGCGTGCGCGAGAGCCTGGCCACCGGTCCGACGGTGGTGATGCTCTCGCCGGTATCGTGCACGCGGGTGATGCTCAGGCCGTGCGCGGTGACCCACGCGTCGCGCATGAGCTCGGCGATCGAGACCAGGCGGTGGGCGCCGATGCCCGCACGCGTGAGCCGCGCGACCCACTCGTCCACCGTCGCCGACCGGAACAACTGCTCCAGGCTCTCTTCGGAACTGTCTGTTATCAGGTGCGATAACGCTGCTGGCCTTGCGCCGACAAACAACCAACCGTCACTCGCCTGATAGAGGCGCTGCAACGGGCTCCAGCCGAGACTCGGGTGGTGGCTGTCCTGCAGCGACGCGGACTGAAGCAGCGTGGCGGTGTACGCCAGAGCCGCTTCAGCCTGTTGGCCGCGCCCGGTCCGAGCGTGAGCGAACAGCCCCAGCGCCGCGGCGAAGGCGCCCGAGAGGCCCGTGCCGTAGTCGTTGACCGCGAACGGCTGACCGGCTGGGCGGGCGAGCCCCGCGTACCGAAGTCCGCTCGCCGCCTGGGCCTGGACCTCGTAACCGGGCCAGCCGGTCCATGGTCCAGGCTCGCCAAACGCGCTGATCGACACGTACACGATGTCGGGGCGCTGCTGACGTACGGCGGCGTACGTCACCCCGAGGCGTTCGGCGGCATCCGGGCGGAAGTTCTGCAGGATGACGTCTGAACGTTGGATGAGCTCAGACAGAATAGCGCGGCCATCGGGCTGCTTCAGGTCGAGGAGCATGGAACGTTTACCGCGGTTCACGTCCGTGTGGTAGCGGTGGCGGCTGAAGTAGATGCCGGCGCCCTCTTCGTTGGGGTTGTTGATCTTGATGACGTCGGCGCCGAATTCGGCGAGCGTCCGCCCCGCGGTGGGCCCGGCGAGGACCTGGGTGAGGTCCAGGACACGGACGCCCGCGAGGGCAGCGGCCTTGGAGTGGGGATCAGTGAGGTTGGTACCAATGTCACCCGAGAGAGATATCGAATCGGAGTCGTACATTCGCACCGGTGGACCTGGTTGTACGTTATGACCGTCCTCACGCACGATGCCGGCGGCGCGGGCGTGTGGCGTCTCGATCCACTCGGACGTCGCGCGGCACTTGATGATCGGCACGCCGATGCGGCCGCCGAAGTCCTCCCACTCCTGAGCGGTCCGCGTGGCGAACAGGTCTTTCTGACGAACCTCCAGTTCTGCGCGGAGCCGCGGGTCGCTACCCAGGCGGTCCACGTCGAAGAAGCCACCTGCTTCCCACTCCGCGAGCCCGAGCGCCGCCGCGAGTTGGCGTCGAAACCGCGGCGTCGCGGCGCTGACCTGGATCCAGCGCTGGTCGGCGCACTGGAACAGCCCGGTCCAGTAGTCGTCCGGTCGCCCACCCCCCGGCTGACCGTCGACGAACAGGCCGTGGGCGCCGATGGCCGCGAACATCGCATCGAACAGCGGCACTTCGATGCGCTGGCCCCGACCGTCGCGCTCGCGAGCAATCAGCGCCATGGCGACCGAGACGCTGGCGACGAGGGCCGCGAAGTGGGACGCCAGCGGCACCGGCGTGAACACCGGTTGGCTCGCCGCCGTGCTCGGCCGGTAGGTATCAGTTGCCGCGGCGATGACGCCCTCCCAGGCCTGGAGGCCGGCGCGCGGGTCGTCCGCGGCGAAGCCAGGCAGCGAGCAGTAGATCAGCCGCGGGTTGGAGTTGAGGCTGGATTCGGCGCCCAGACCCAGGCGACCCATGACGCCTGGCCGGAAATTCTCGACGAGGACGTCGGCAGTCGCGACCAGCCGGCGGCCGGTCTCCAGGTCTGTCGGATCGTGCAGGTCGAGCAGACGACGTTGCTTGCCGCGATACCACGTGTCGTTCGCGGGCGTTTTCCATACTGGACCACCGGGCGGATCCACGTGGACGACCTCGGCGCCCTGGTCGGCGAGCAGCATCGCCGTGAGCGGACCGGCAATGTACTGGCCGAAGTCGACGACACGGATACCGGCCAGGGCTTGCGTCATGGCGCCGTCTGGGCTCGGGCCAGTTCGTCTGACGGAATGTGACATAGCAGTCCACCTCCATCGGGTAAGGCGCGCCATGGCGGGGCGTCTGTCTCGCAGATTGGGCCGAGCTTGCGCGGGCAGCGGAATTGGAACGGGCAGCCGTGCGTCGGACGGGTCTGCGCCGCGGGGGCGGCCGGAGTTTCGCGCTGTTGCCGGTCGCGGCGCGGGACCGAGGCGAGCAAGACCTCGGTGTAGGGGTGCAACGGTGGCGCAAAAACGGATGCCGTCGTGCCCAGCTGCATCAGCCGACCCAGGTACAGCACACCGACCACGTCGGACAGGTAACGCACCACGTCGATGTCGTGCGAAATGAAGAGGTAAGCGCTGCCCTGCTCGCGTTGCAGTCGGTCCAGCAAGTTGAGGATGGTGGCTTGCACGGATGCGTCCAGGGCGGAGGTTGGCTCATCGCACAGGACCAGCGCCGGTGAGCCGGCGAACGCGCGGGCAATGGCGACCCGTTGACGCTGACCACCGCTGAGCTCCGACGGCAGAGCCGACAGGTGGCGCGGTTCCAGGTCGACCGCGGCCAGCAACTCCGCCGCGCGGGCCCGGCGCGCCGACGGACTCAGTGTCGTCAGACGCTTGATGGAGCGCTCCAGCAGCGTGCGAACCGTGTGGCGCGGATTCAGCGTGGAGTCCGGATCCTGAAAGACCATCTGCAATTCGCGGAGCACGCTTTTAGGGCGTTTACCAACGATTCGATTCAGGGTGCTGCCGTGCCAGGCGAGCTTGCCGCTGTCCAGCGGCTCCAGGCCGGCGATGACGCGGGCCAGTGTGGACTTGCCGCTGCCGGATTCGCCCACCAGGCCAACGGTCTGACCGGCGGCGATGGACAGGCTCACGCCGTCGACGGCGACGACGCGGCCTCCGTTGACGCTGAAGGTTTTCCCCACGTCGGTCGTCGACAGGAGGGGCTCGAGATTCCAGGGATTCTCGACATCTCCCTCTCCCCTTGGGAGAGGGCGGGGGTGAGGGCTACCTATCAGGCCGAGACTAGTGTCGGGAGGGGTAGGCATCGGATGCTCGCCGAGCACCTCGTCCCAGAAGTAGCAGCGGCTGGCGCGGTTTTCGCTGACATCGAGGAGGTCGGGCTCCGCCACGCTGCACGTCGGCCTTGCCAGTGCGCACCGGGGCTCGAACGTGCAGCCTGGAATGCGTACGGCGGCCGAGTGCGGCTGGCCGCCAATCGGCTGGAGCGGCTTCACCGCCTTGTTGGACCCCGGCTGGGGCAGGCTCGACAGCAGGCCCGCCGTGTACGGATGCGCCGGGGCGGCGAAGACCTCCGCCACCGCGCCCTGCTCGACCAGTCGTCCGGCGTACAACACGCCCACCCGGTCGCACACTTCGGCGACCACCGCCAGGTTGTGCGAGATCAGGAGAATGGTTACCCCCAGCTCACGTCGCAGGGTGGCCAGGAGCCCGAGGATGGCCGCCTCCACCGTCGCGTCCAGACCGGTGGTCGGCTCGTCCAGGATGAGCAGGTCTGGGCTGGCAGCTAACGCGCTGGCGATCACCACGCGCTGCTGCATGCCGCCGCTGAGCTGGTGCGGGTAACGACGGTAGACGCTCTCGGCATCCGGTAGTTGCACGTGGCGCAGCATGTCGATAGCCTGCCGTCGAGCTTCAGCAGATGAGAGATTCGCGTGGGCGGAAAACGCTTCGGACACCTGGTCGCCGACGATCATGGACGGGTCGAGCGCCGCGCCCGGGTTCTGATACACGACCGCCGCTCGCCGCCCGCGGAACGCTCGCAGCGCCGCGTCGTCGAGGTCCATGAGGTCCTGGCCGTCGAAGATGATCCGCCCGCCAGTCACGTGGCCGCCGCGCGCAAGATACCGCACCAGGGCCATCGCCACGGTGCTCTTGCCGCTGCCCGACTCGCCGACCAGTCCAAACGCCTCGCCACGATCGACATGCAGTGAGACGCCGTGCACGGCCTGCGCTTCACCGTATGCCACCGAAAGGTCCTCTACCGCGAGCAGGGGTTGCGTCATGCGCGCGCCGACCCCTCCTGGAGTCCGTCCGACAGCAGGTTCACACCGATGACCAGCGAGGCGATGGCCAGGGCCGGAAAGAGCACGGTCCACGGCGCCGATTGGATGAAGGAGCGGGCGTCGGCGATCTGCAAACCCCAGTCCGCCGCGGGTGGCGGGATGCCGAGACCCAGGAAGCTGAGCGTGGCGCTGGCGAAGACGGCGTAGCCGACGCGGACCGTCCCTTCCACCACAATTGGCGCCGTGACCGTCGGCAAAATCTCGCCAAACAGAATGTACAGGTTGGATTCACCTCGCAGTCTGGCGGCCGCAACGTAATTCAGATCACGCACCGACAGCACCGACGCGTACACCACCCGTGCCACGCGTGGCGTAAAGACCAGCCCAATCACCAGGATGACGTTGGTGACCGACGGTCCCAGCATTGCCACCACCAGCAGAGTCAGGGTGACGACCGGAAAGGCCATGATGGCGTCCATGACGCGCAGCACGGCCTCGCCCGCGACGCCGCGGTAGTAACCGGCGATCAGTCCCAGGCAGGTCCCGCACGCGATGCCCACCAGCGTGGCCAGTGGCGCGACGATCAGAATGTCGCGACTGCCAGCCAGCACGCGGCTGAACACGTCGCGTCCGAACTGGTCGGTGCCGAACAGGAATTGCGCTGACGGCGGCTGCAGGCGTGCGGTGGTGTGAAACTGGTTCGGATCATACGGAACCAGCACCGGCCAGAAGATGGCGACGATGACCCATACGAGCAGCACCAGCAGGCCGATCATGGCCGTCGGCGAGCGGCGCGCGCGCTGGACCAGCGTGGCGAAGCCGGATGGACGTATCGCGTTGAGGTCCAGCGTGCCTTCGCCGACGGGGGCGAGGGTGTCCGGAACGGCGACGGCGCTAGGCATATCTGATGCGCGGATTCAGCACGCCGTACGTCAGCTCGGCGCCGAGATTTGCCAGCATGTACACGCTGGCGACAACCATGACGCACGCTTCCAGAAGCGGGATGTCCTTGTTCAACGCCGCGAACAGCAGCAGGTCGCCGAGGCCCGGGTAGCCGAACAGGTGCTCGACGACCACCAGTCCGCCCACCAGCCAGCCAATCTGCGCGCCGATGACGGTCACCGTCGGCAGCAGCGCATTGCGCACGACGTGGCGGCCGATCACGGCGGGCATCGGCAGGCCCTTCAACACCGCGGCGCGCACGTACTCGCTGCCGAGCACCTCCACTGCCGAGGCGCGCGTGTGGCGTGAAATATAGGCGAACAGGGTCAGCGCCAGCGTCAGCGCCGGCAGGATCAGCGCCGGCAGTACGGATAGCGGACTTGCGCCGAGGGGTATCTGGGCGGAGGCGGGTGCGATGTGCAACGTCAGGCTGAACAGCAGAATCAGCAGCACGCCGCTGACGAACTCCGGAATCGCCAGGCCTGAAATGCCAACCAGGCTGATGGCGCGGTCCGTGAATTGTCCCTGCCGCAGCGCTGCCAGCAATCCGAACCCGATCGACAGCGGCACGGTGATCACCAGCGCCAGGCCGGCCAGAACGAACGAGTTCGCCATGCGCGAGAGCACCAGGTCGGTGACCGGAACCTGGAGCGCGAGCGAACGGCCCCAGTCACCGTGCAGGAAACCGAGTAGCCAGGTGATGTAGCGCTCGGGCGCCGGGACGTTCAGTCCCAGCTGGTTGCGCAGGACCGCCAGATTTTCCGGCGTGGCTTGTTGGCCGAGGATGAAGATGGCCACATCACCGGGCAGGAGCTCGGAGACGAAGAAGACGCCGAGCGAGACCAACCACAGGGTGAGCAGGACCAGCGCGATGCGTTGGGCGAGGAAGCGTCGCAGCGGACCGTCTCTCCTGGAAGATCAGGATGTCAGGTACACGCTGCGCAGGTCCAGAAAGCGATTCGGGTCCTGGGGCATGCCCTGCACGCGGGTGCTCATCCCCCGAGGTGATGAACGTGCGTAGGTGATGATGGCGGGAACCTCGTCGGACAGCGCCTTCTCCAGTGTCAGCATCAACTCCTTGCGCTTCTGGAGATCGACGGTCGCATCGAGCTGATCGAGGGCGCTGTCGAAGGTGGGGTTGCTCCAGTGAGCGGAGTTCCAGTTCACGCCCGTGCGGTAAGCGGAGTTCAGGATCTCGCTGGCGGTCGAACGGCTCGCCCACTCCGTGACGCCGGTGGTGACCGTCGTCCAGTGCGCGTAATACACCTGTGAGGTTTCGACCACCAGGTTCGCCTTTACGCCGAGTGGCGCAAATGCCTGCTGGAGGGTGAGCGCCCAGTTCTTCAGCCATTCCGCGCCGGAGTGCGTGGGCAGGTCGAACTCGAACCCGTTCGGATGACCCGCGTCCGCCAGAAGCTGTTTCGCCATGTTGAGGTCCTGGTTCTTCATGGCGATATCCACGTGGTCTCTCAAAATGGGAGCGACCGGCTGATCGCTGGCGAGATCGCCACCGTCCGGACCGAGGACGATATTCAGGACGTCCTGCCGGTTCAGCGACAGTGCCAGCGCCTGACGCACCTTCGGATTGTCGAACGGCGGGGTGTCGACGCGCATGTGCATCGCGTCGTACGACGCGGAACGGCTGCTCTGCACTTGCAGGTTCGGATTCTTGCGAATGTCGTCGAGCGCGTCGTATGGCGTCAGAGCCATGAGGTCCGACGCGCCGCTTTGCAGCGCCGTCAGTTCCCCGGAGGGGTCCTGCCAAATCTTGATCTCGATCCCATCGAGATAGGGCAACCCGTTCTCCCAGTACGCTTCGTTGCGGACGTAGGTAGACCCCTGCTCAGGCGTGTAGTTGGTCATCTTGAATGGGCCGGTGCCGATCGGGCTGCTCGCCCAGTCACCGGACCAGTTACGTGGCAGGATGCCGGCCTGATAGATGTAGGTGAAATACGGGAAATCCGCCTGCGCGCGCGAGAGGTGGAAGGCAACCGTCGAATCATCCACTTTCTCGATGCCGTCGGTGGGCAGGAAATTCAGGGTGCTGGCGGCGGTCGACCCGGAGCTCTTGTCGGTCAGCCGCTTGTAGGTGGCGACCACGTCGTCGGCGCCGAACGGGCTGCCGTCGTGGAACGTGACGCCCTGACGGAGTTTGAAGGTCCACGTCTTGATGTCGTCCGAGGGCGTCCAGGAGGTGGCCAGCTCGGGTACCGGGGTGCCATCGGCGCCAACGCGGGTGAGGAAGTTGAGGCAAGGAAAAACGGTGATGATGCCGCCGTTGGAGGTCAGCTTGTGGGGATTGATCTCGACCGCGGGGGAGCCGGTGACGCGAATGGTGCCGCCGCGCCGCGGCTGGGCTGCCGCGGGCGTGGTGGCGACTGGGGCGGCCGCGGACGCGGCGGTCGGCGCCAGCGTTGGAGCGGCGGCTGGTGGCGCCGAGGTCGGGCTGGCGGGTGTCGGCGGCGCGCAGGCGGCCAGGATGGCGCTTATCGCCGGCGCGGACAATCCAAGCGTCGCCGCCCAGCGAATGAAGGTGCGCCGTCCAACGCGGCCCGCGCGGTACTCGTCCGCCAGATGCCCCAGGTACTCGTGCATGTTTGAGTCGGCTCCTTGTCTCGGGCCGATTTTACCGGCGCGTGGCGAGATAGCTTCTGGCCAGCTTGCTCGGGGCGCGGGCGAGCCAGGATTCTTCGATGAGCTCCTTCAGCCGCTCCACGTCGATACGGTCGAGCCGGACGAGGACCGCCGGATAGCCATTGAAGTGGGGCGTGGTAAAGCAGACGTCGGGTTCGGCGGCGAGCAGCGCTTCTTTGGCGACCAGGTGCTCGACGCGCAGGCCCAGGATCGGACCACCAGGCGCGTTCGACCCCAACGCGGCGATGTCGCCGCGGCGTAGTGGTCGTTCCCAGATGTAGCTCTTGTCCTTGACGGACCACGACATGTTGCCGCGAGACGTCTGCTCACTGGTTTCGGGCAGCGCCAGGGCAATGCGGCGCACGTCCTCCCACGTGGCCATCTTCGGCTCAGTCCAGGCCGAGGATGCGCGCCAGGTTGCCGCCCAGGATCAGCGCTTCCGCTTTGGCGCCAAAGCCGTATCGCCGCAGCGCCTGGACCGCCAGGTCCGAATACAGGTTGGGCCAGTTCGAGCCGTACACCACGCGCTCGGGCCCCAGCGCATCGACCGCCCGCGCCACGGACACCGGCTCGAACGCGGCGATCGTCGTACCCAGATAGACGTTCGGATTGTCGCGCGCGACCTCGATAGCGTCGCCAACCCACTCGCGGTAACCCATGTGGTCCATGAGCACCGGCACGTCGGGAAATCGACGCGCCAGGGCGCCGATGCCCAGCGGGTGGCTGATCTCACTGCCCGAATGGATGTTGACCACCAGACCCAGCTCGCGCGCCAGCTGCATGAGCTCGAAGGCCACGCGGCCCGTCATGTGCACCTGGTAGATCGCCGGCATGATCTTCAGAACGCGCATGCCCCACTCGGTTGCCGACTGGCGAATCTCGTCGAAGGCCGACGGGCCGTCGTTGGGATTGACCTGACAGCACAGGATGGCGCGGCGCTCGGCGTGGGCGGTTTCGTACAGCGCGGCGTTGGATGGTTTCAGCGTGGGCATGGGCATGACGACGGCATACTCGATGCCGGCCGCGTCCTCGTTGGCCAGCAGTTCGGCGAAGGCCGTCGCCCGTTCAGCGGTTGGTGCGTTGGTGTTGAGGTACACCTCGAAGTCCATGGTGGGCATGCGCGAGGCAGTGTACGTCGACTTTGCCGCAACTTCTGAGAGACGGGGTACGTCCAACGATCGAGCAGTGTGATGCGGAATTGGCGCCGCCGGCCTCCTCTCCGCGTCACGAACGTCGTATTGTGGTGAAGGATTTTTTCAGCGAGTCGATCGGCCGGCTTCACGTACCAAGGGAGGTTCCCTCATGGGACAACTCGTCGCACAGCCCAGTCTGACGGATCGGATGATCCGCGCTGCTCGCCTTGACGTCGCCCTCTACAACGAAGTCGAGGCCGACACCACCGCCACGAACCAGGCGCTGGCGGTGGTGGTCATCACGGCGGTGTGCGCCGGCATCGGCGCGTTGATCGGTGGGCTCATGGTTGGCCGACCGGGTGTCGCCGTCGGTGGCCTGATCGGCGCCGTGGTCCTGGAGCTGATCGGCTGGGCAGTCTGGTCCTACGTCATGTTCTTCGTCGGCACCAAGATGTTCCACGGCACCGCCACGTACGGCGAATTGCTGCGCACACTCGGCTTTGCCTATTCGCCGGGCGTGCTGCTGATCTTGCAGTTCATCCCGGTGCTGGGCGGCATCATCGCTTTCGTGGTGGCCATCTGGCGGATTATCACCGGCTTCATCGGCGTTCGTGAAGCGCTCGACCTGGATACAGGCAATACGATCGCGGTGATCGTGGTCGGCATCATCGCGTACCTGATCGTGCTGGCCATCGTCGGCATCGTGCTGGGCGCGTTGGGTCTGGGCGTCGCGGCGATGACCGGGGCTTTCCGCTAGCCTGAGGGGCTCAGCCTTTGATGACGCCTTCGCGGGCCACCACGATCGACATGGGGTACGCGAAGAGCGTCTGGCCGTCTTCACTCAAGGCTGCCCACTCCGCGGATGCGCGCGCACGCTGAAGGGACTCCAGGTCGTCGAACCACAGTTCCGAGAAGCCGTCGTGCGTCATCGCGCGGGATGGGTGCGCCTCGGGGATCCCGTGGTTCTGCACGTAGCGCCGCAGGCCGGCGACCCGCGCGCACAACTGGCCGTGGACTTCGAACCAGTGCCGCGTAAACTCCTCCGTCGATAGCCCCGGCTTCTTCGACGCCGTGTACAGGACCTTGACCATGTCGGGCGTGGTCGGACCGTCCACGACGACGCGCTCCTGCGCCACGACCGTCGCGCGGCGCGCGTGGACCGGCCAGGCGACGGACCGGTCGAAGAGCTGCCGATCGTCGGCGCGGACCGTGTCCTGAAGCGTCATCGTGTTCGGGTCGCCGTAGCGCTGCGCGACGACGTAGTGGGCGTAGAGGTCAGGCTCGGCGGCGGTGATCGCCTCGGCGAGGGTAGGTGAGCGCTGGTCGCGGAGCGCATCCAGGTCGTCGTACCAGAACATCGAGGCGCCGTCGTGCGTCGGCGGCTGATTGCTGGCGTACGCCTCGGGGAGTGAGAAATGCTGGACGTAGCGGCGCAGGCGGGGCGTATGGGCAAAGAGCGGCCCGTGGCGCTCGCGCCAGTAGCGGAAGAACTCGTCGCGGCCGCGGTTGGTGGGGTGCAGGTTGGCGGCGGAGATGATTTTGATCACAGAGCACTCCAGGACGTGTTGGTTGAGTTCAGCGAGCGCGTCGCACCTTCAGCCATGTCGACAACCAGGGGAAACCCCTGGACCCCCTCGGGGGCGACACCCGTCTGGTCGCCCCGGGGTGTTGCATGGACGCATCGTCGCGCGGGGCCGCCGAGCGCAGGTCGACAACCAGGGGAAGCCCCTGGCCCCCTTTGGGGACGACACCCGTCTGGTTGCCCAGGGGGATGCTGCTGGGGCGGATGGCCTCGCTGCTGACGCCGAGCTCATGTCGAGATACCAGGGGAAACCCCTGACCCCCTCGGGGGCGACGCCCGTCTGGTCGGCGGCCGAGGGGCGCCGCTCGAGGGGTCGCGACCGTGCACGGATTCGAGCTCGGGGCACTCGCCGTCAGGCTACTTGTGTTTCATCACGTAGACGCGATCCCAATCCGCGCCCGGCGGCTCCAGTGATAGCTCGCGGCAGCGTTCGATGTACATGAGGCTGGGGAGATCGACCTCGTCGCCGCCGGCGCGGGCGGCTTCGCCGAAGAGCTCCGCGGCGGCGGCGAATTGCTGGCCCTGGTACAGGACCATCGCGCGATCGAACGCATCCAGCACCGGCGTGTAGCGCGCCACGAGCGCCGAGTCGTCCGCGCGACCGAGCAGCTCGAGCACCGGCACCGCGTCGCGCTTGCCTTTGACGGCCACCAGATCGAGATGCCGAACCAGGAGCGGCGTGTGACCCTGAGCCGCATCGAAGGTCGCCTGCGAGATGCAGGTGCGCGTCCCGTACTCGTTGTTGAGCGGCTCCAGCCGCGCGGCCAGGTTCACGGTGTCGCCGACGGCGGTATATGCAAACCGCCGCGTGCTGCCCATGTTGCCGACGCTGGCGGCTCCAGTATGGATGCCAATCCGCATCTGCTGACGGGCAAGCCCTTCGGCTTCCCAGCGGTCGCTCAGTCGACTCAGCTCTGCCTGCATCTCGAGCGCCGCCTGGCAGGCGTGCCACGCGTGGTCCACATCGTCGAGCGGCGCGTTCCAGAAGGCCATCACCGCGTCGCCGACAAACTTGTCGAGGGTGCCGCCAAACTGAAAGACAACGCTGCTCATCGCGTCGAGGTATTCGGCCAGGACGCGGCTCAGCACCTCGGGATCAAGCGTTTCAGAAAACGAGGTGAAGCCCTTGAGGTCTGTGAAGAGCACCGTGATCGTGCGGCGTTCGCCGCCGAGCCGCACTCGCTGAGGATGACGGCCGATCTCCTGAGCGACGCTCTCGGGGATGACCGAGGCCAGCGCGGCCTGCAGGGCGCGCGCCTGGCGCTGCTCGATGCCGACCCGGTACGCGGTGCCGCCGGCGAAGGTGAGGGCGCCGGCGAGCAGGGGTGTAGCCAGGGCGAACTGGATACCGGATTGGTCGAGGACGACGAGATTGGCCAGCAAGCCCAGCGCCAGCGCGCCGAGCGTGGTGGCCGCCCCCATCAACGGCCCCATGTTGGCCGTGATCAGGCCGATCACGAGCGCGAGAAGGACGATCAACGCCAGGTCGAGCGGCAGCGGCGCATCGCGCAGGAACTGCGTCGAGAGCAGGGTCGCGGCCACGTTGGCATGGATCTCGACGCCCGCCATCTTGTGACCCTGGTCGCTGACGGGTGTCCAGTAGTCGTCGGCAAACCCGGTCGCGCCGACCAGCCCGATGAACGTGATCCCGTCGCGCCAGGTCGCGGGATCGACCTGGCCGCGCAGCACGTCCACGAACGACACGGTCTTGAAGGTGGAGCTCGGCGCCGCGGGATCAGACGGCGGGCCGAAGTAATTGATGCGCACCGCGCTGGAGGCATCGACCGGGATCTGACGGCCGGCCAGAACGAACGTGGCCGGATCGGGTCGGCCGTCGATATACGACGGTCGCCGCAGGTAGCGGGCGGCCGCCAGCAGACCCAGGCTGGGGCGCTGGAGGCTGCCCATGTCCAGGAGGAGCGGCATCGAGCGGACGACGCC
>JAFAOS010000173.1 GCA_019247515.1 Chloroflexota bacterium
GGTGCCTTCGTTCGGCGATGCCGACGCAAGGCTCCTGATCGTCGGCCTCGCGCCGGGGATGCAGGGCGCCAACCGCACCGGTCGGCCGTTCACCGGCGATTATGCCGGCGATCTGCTCTATGCGACCCTGCTGAAATACGGCTTCGCGCGAGGCACTTACGACGCCCGGCCGGACGATGGCTTGAGACTGGTCGACTGCCGGATCAGCAACGCGGTGCGCTGCGTGCCGCCGCAGAACAAGCCACTGCCGGCCGAGATCAACACCTGCCGGCCGTTTCTCGCGGCAACGATCGCGGCGATGCCGCGGCTGCGCGCCATCGTCGCGCTCGGACGCGTGGCGCATGATACGCTTCTGAAGACGCTCGCCTTGCGCGCAACGGCTGCGCCGTTCGCACATGGCGCGGTCCACCAGGCTGGAGCGCTCAGGCTCTACGACAGCTATCACTGCTCACGCTACAACACCAACACGGGCGTCTTGACCGACGAGATGTTTCGCAGCGTGTTTGCGCGCGTGAAGGCGGATTTGGATTAGTCTGGACGACCGTAGGGTGGGCAAGCCAAGCGTGCCCACCATCTTTCCACATCGAATTCTGATTGCGGTGGGCACGGCGCGAAGGCGCACTCTTTGCCCACCCTCATATGGGGCTTTGTGAGTCAAGTCTCGTTGATAGGTCGAGGTTGTTTTTTCGAGGCGGTCGTTCCTTGAAGCCGGTATGTTCAGCGGAGCAAAGCCGACGTCCGCGCGCTATCCAATTTGCGCCGTAGCGGACGGCGGCTTTGCGGTGTGCAGGGCGATGTCTGGCGCGATGAAACGGCGGTCTTTGTCGAGGACTGGCTTGCGAAGATCCTGCAGCTGTCAGCTGCATCACCTCATATCCGGCCGGATGACGTCCGAGCCCATGTTCCGCATCCTTGCGGCGAGAAGCCAAAGAGGATGAGACCCATCTACAAGACGGCTGGTGGTCCAGCCCTAGGGTGGCACGGTCATCATCCATCCTCGCAAGACCGCGGCGAACCGCGGACCTGATCGCGAAGTTCGTTTAGGCCTTCATCAGGGCCTCCTCGGGCACCAGGCCGGTGTCGAGATAGCGCCACAGCGCCACGACGAGCTTGCGGGCCAGCGCCACGATCGCGATGCGCCTGGCGCGCTTGCCGGCGTTGAGCGTGCGGGCCTGGAACCAGCGGCTCAGCGCGCTGTTCGGCTGATGCCGGACCCAGAGCCAGGCCAGCTCGACCGTCTTCTGGCGGACGTGCGGATTGCCCGCCTTGCTGATGCCTTGCTCGCGATCGATGCCGCCGCTCTTCCAGGGGCTCGGTGTCAAGCCGCAATAGCTGGCGACCTCGCGGCGGTTGCGGAAGTCCTTGTAGAACAGCTCGCCCGCCAATGTGGTGGCGAACGCCGGCCCGAGCCCCTTGAGCCGCTGCAGCTGCTCCCGCCGCTTGGCCATCGCATCGGGAACGGCAGACGCCTGCGCCGCTTGCTGGCTCTGCTCCAGCGCCGCGAGCTGCTCGCGCACCAGCATCAGGCGCGCATGCTCGCGCCTGACCTCGGCCAGAACGTGGGGCGGCAGCGGCTGCCCCTGCCAGTCGTGCTGCTGCTCCAGCCAGGACAGCCAGTTGCGGCGAAGTGGGGTGCCGACCGCCAGGCCGGAAAGCCGCAGCAGCGCCTTGATCCGGTTGGTGTGGGCCGTCTGCTCCGTGACCAGCCGATCGCGTTCGCGACTGACCCGTCGGGCATCCTCCTGTTCCACCGTCGGCACTCGGACCAGCCGGACCACCCGCGGCTCGCCGCGCAGATAGGCCATCAGCGTGCGCAGCAACAGCTCGCCGTCGATCCGGTCCGTCTTCGCCCGCCGCGCGCGCTGCTCGACTGCGATGCTTGCCGGGTCGAACACAAAGCTGTTGATCCCAGCCGCTATCAACAGCCGCTGCAGCCAGAAGCCGTCATAGCCGGCCTCGTAGCAACTCGCCACGCGCGGCTCCGATCCGAGCTTCTGCGCCGCCCGGGCGCCTATCTTGGCGATCAACGCCAGCAACCCGGCGTGATCGCCCCCTTCGAGCCTGTGCCGCGACATCCGTCCCTGATCGGGACTGTGCAGCGTGATCAGCCAGCTCTTCTGGCTCAGTTCAATTGCAACGAAAATCGTGCCAGTATCTCCGGCGGTGGGCGTGCCATTGGTCGATGCTTGCATCTGACTCTCCCGAGGGTTCGAGTGTGGAAACCCAAACCTATCGGAAGGGCTCGCTCACCGCTCCCCCCATGGAATCTACACTTCTTGATCGCCGACCGCGCACCGGCTCTCGATTCGAAGGCTTCGTCACAAGGTATTCTTGTAGATCGTCCCGTCCTTCATGATGATCCGGAAGTTCTTCGCGGGATCGGCGATCAACGCGATGTTGTCGAGCGGATTGCCGTCGACCAGCAGCAAGTCCGCGAGCGCTCCCTCCTCCACGACGCCGAGCCGTCCCGGATAGGGATTGCGCCTGCCGGACAGCATCAGCAGTTCGGCGTTGGTCGCGGTCGCCATGGCGAGCGCTTCGGCGGGCGTGTACCAGCGGACCAGGGAGGCCAGAATGGCCCCCTGGCGCTGCGCGAGCGCGCGCGAGAACAGGACATCGGTGCCCCACGCCGTCTTGATCTTGTACTTCTTCGCCAGTTCGTATGTCGCGGCTATGCCCGGCCAAACTTCATCAGCCTTGT
>JAFAOS010000147.1 GCA_019247515.1 Chloroflexota bacterium
GGCATGCCCGTACCCGCCTGTCTGGACTGGCTCGGCTGCGCGACGTTTCGATTGACGCGCGGCGACCTCGTCGTGTTCCTGGACGCGTATATGGACCGCGTCTCCTCGGCGCCCGCCACCGGCATGGACACCTCCAGGGTCGACCGGGCGAACTGGATCGTGGTCGGCCACTCGCACTTCGACCACCTGTGGGGCGCCGAGAAGGTCGCCCGCCAGACCGGCGCCACCGTGGTCGGCTCGTTCGAATCCATCCGCATCATGGCGGAGCAAGGCGTGCCGGCCGAGCAGTTGATGCCGGTCGCCGGCGGAGAACGCGTGCGCCTGTCACCCGAAGTCACCGTCGCGGTGTATCCGAGCCTGCACTCGTGCATCTGGACACACGCGCGCTTTCAGGCTGCCGACGAAGTGTGTCTCGGCGACCTGGGCGTGGTGCACCAGGACCGCCTGGCGCGGCTCGGAGCGCGCGGCCAGCAACGCGAGAACCTGAGCGAGGAAGTTCGCGAACACCTGCGGCTCAGCCGACAGGGCCCCCGCGGTGACGGAGGCGCGCTGGTCTACCGCTTCGAAATGCCGGAGGGCACGCTGCTGTATCAGGACACCTGCGGCTACTGGCCGGGCGTCTTGCCTGGACTCCAGTCAGATGTGGCGATCCTGGCGGCTGCCGGGCGCGGCAACGTGGCAGGCGAGCCGATGCAGGGTTCGCTCGCGCAATTCGTCGCTCAGGAAGTGGCGCTGGTGCAACCGCGGCGCGTGATCCTGGGACACCATGACGACTGGCTGCCGGGAGTCTCGACCGCCGTCGACACGGCGCCCATCCGGGCGGCAATTGCGCAGACGTGTCCGACCGCGGAGTTGGCTGAAATGGGCTATTGCGCCGGATTCGACGTGTTCGCATGAAAATCGCCGATGTTTCGCTCCAGCACTTTCGCTACCGCTCGCGAACGGTCCGCGACGAGCACGGCCACGGCCACCCGGGCGAGGAGCACGACGCGACCCAGGCGCTGCTGACCGTCACCACCGACGACGGCGCGCGGGGCCATTACCTCGGCGGCGTCGAACGCGGGGTCGTCGAGCACGTCGTCAAGCCCATGCTGGTCGGCGAAGACCCGTTCTACCACCAGCGTATCTGGCGCGCGCTGAGCGAACGTCAGCGCCTGAACCTGGCCGCGCTGCCCGACCGCGTCCTCACCGCCGTCGACCTGGCGCTCTGGGACCTGGTCGGCAACGTCGTCGGTCAACCGGTGCACCGCTTGCTGGGCGCCACGCGCGACACGGTGCCGGCATATGCCAGCACCATGGTGGCCGACGACTTGCCCGGCGGACTCGATTGCCCTGAATCCTTTGCGAGCTATGCGACGTGGTGCGTCCGCGAGCGCGGCTATCCGGCCTTCAAGCTCCACACGTGGCAGCCCCCGCTACCGGGCGCGCCGAGCGTCAAACGCGACCTCGCCGCTTGCGCCGCCGTGCGCGAGGCGCTCGGTCCGGACGTGCCGCTCATGCTGGACCCATATCACTATTATTCGCGGCTCGACGCGCTGGAGCTAGCGCGCGGACTGGAGGGCTTGCACTTCCTGTGGATGGAGGAGCCCATGGATGAGCACAGCATGTCCAGCTACGTGTGGCTGTGCGAGCAGACCTCACTGCCCATCTGCGGACCCGAGACGGCCGAGGGCAAAATGTACGCCCGCGCGGAGTGGATCAAAGCCGGCGCGTGCGACATGTTGCGCGGCGGCGTCGGCGACGTGGGCGGCATCACGCCGCTGATCAAAATCGCCCATCTCGCCGAGTCATTCGGCATGCACATGGAGGTCCACGGCGGAGGCGTGGGCAATCTGCACGTGCTGTGCGCGATGGCCACCCCCGGTCTGTACTACGAGCGCGGCCTGCTGCATCCCTTCATCGACTACGACGCCACGCCCGCGTGGCTGAACTCGCCGGTGGACCCGATGGACGCCGAGGGCAACGTGCACGTCTCCACAGGCCCAGGCCTGGGGATGGACCTGAACATGGACTATATCCGCGAGAACATCATTTAGGCGCGCGTAGGCAGCAGTGCCGCAGTTGATCAGCCCTGAGGCGATCAGGGTTACCTACGACCTGATCCGCGACCGGGTCCGACGCACCCCGGTCATCACGTTGAGCGGCACTGACTTTGGGCTTCCGCCCTTCCCGCTCACGTTGAAGCTCGAGCACCTGCAGCACGCCGGGTCCTTCAAGACACGCGGGGCCTTCGCCAACCTTCTGAGCCTCGATCTGCCACCCGCGGGAGTTGTCGCCGCCTCGGGCGGCAATCATGGCGCCGCGGTCGCCTTCGCCGCTCGCGCCCTGGGCGTGCCGGCGCACATCTTTGTGCCCACTGTTTCCTCGCCCTCGAAAATCGAGCGTATCCGCGCGTATGGTGCGGACCTGGTCGTGATCGGCGAGCGTTACGCCGACGCCCTCGCGGCCAGCGAGTCCTTCGTCGTTCAGCATGGCGCACTCGCGGTACATGCCTACGACCAGGTCGGCACGCTCCTGGGACAGGGAACGGTCGGCCTCGAGCTCGGCGAGCAGGCGCCGGATCTGCACACGTTGCTGGTGCCCGTCGGTGGTGGCGGGCTGATTGGCGGCATCGCGGCGTGGTACGCGGGCTCCATACGCGTCGTCGGCGTCGAGCCAGAAGCGGCCCCGACCCTGACCCTGGCGCTCGCGGCGGGACAACCCGTCGACGCGCCCGCTGGAGGCCTCGCCGCTGATTCGCTTGCCCCGCGCCAGGTTGGTCAATTGATGTTCCCCATCGCCCAGCGCTTCGTCGAAGGCGTCGTTCTGGTCAACGACGACGCCATTCGCCTGGCGCAAACGCGCCTGTGGGACGCACTGCGGCTGGTCGCCGAGCCTGGCGCCGCGGCGCCGCTGGCCGCCCTGATCAGCGGCCGCTATCGACCCAAAGCCGACGAGCGTGTGGGGGTGCTGATCAGCGGCGCGAACACCACCGCCGTCGACTTCGCGCGCTAACAGGTCGATGAAAACCTCTCGAAGGGCTCCACCGTAGGTGGAATCACTGAACCTGCGTTCGTCAGAGGGCGCTAGCTCGCGTTTGTGGCCGCCACCTTTCGAAGTGTCGGGAATTCTTCTCTATAGAGAAGCAAGCTCTTTCAGTTGCTGCTGAGTTAGCCGCCTGATGGCAAGCCGGCGATTACCCGGATCTCGACTTTGAACTCCGGCAGTGGCAAGGCCGCTTGCACCGTGGTTCTCGCGGGTGGATCAACGGGGAAGTAGCTCGCGTACACCTCGTTGAACGCCGCGAAGTCGGCCGCCTCGGCCAGAAAGCACAGCGCTTCAACGCTGAATTCGAGCGATGTGCCGGCGGCCTGGAGGATCGAGCTGATGTTGTCCAGCACGCGTCGCGTCTGCACGCGTACGTCGCCCTGAACTGCCTGGCCGGTCGCGGGGTCAATGGCCACCTGACCCGAAACGTAGACGAGGTCTCCATACTGAATCGCCTGCGAATAGGGAAGGCCGGTGCGTGGTGCGCCGGAAGTCGAAACGGATCGCCTGGTCATGCTGACTCCTCTCGCCGTGGTCGTTGCGCGTTGCACAATTCAAACTGATTGGAGACTGGTTTGCTCGCACTCGATCGGATCGCGGCGGCCGCGGGACGGGCCGCACCGTATGTCGCACACACTCCGGTGGTCGACCTCGGCGCAGGACGCAAGCTGAAACTCGAGTGCCTGCAGCCGACGGGGAGCTACAAGGTCCGCGGTTTCTTCGCGACGGCGCTGGCACTCCCGCCGCCGAAGCTGTCGCGCGGTCTGCTGACCGTGAGCGCGGGGAACGCGGCCCTGGCGGCCGCCTACGTGGCGCACACGCTCGGAGTGAGCTGCCGCGTCGTGATGTTCGACACGGCTCCGCCTCCGAAACTCGAAGGCGTGCGCCGCTGGGGTGCGACCCCCGTCCTGCTCCCGCGCGCAGAATTGCTCGCCTGGATGGCCGACCGCGCCTGGGAAGAAGCGCCCGAAACGTTCATCCACCCGTTTGGCGACGACGACCTCATGGCCGGCTACGGCGGGATTGGCCTGGACCTGGTCGAGCAGGTCGATGACCTCGAACGCGTCTTCGTTCCGGTCGGAGGCGGAGGCCTTGTCAGCGGTGTTGCCAGCGCGCTGAAGAGAGCACGACCAGGGATCGAAGTCGTCGGCGTCCAGTCGGAGGGCTATCCGCTGTGGCCTCGCGCACTGGAGGCCGGCGGACCGGTCGCGTTGACACCGCGGACGATTGCTGACGGGACGACGGCCCCCTTCGACCCGGGCATGTTTGTGCGCGTCCAGGAGCTGGTGGACCGCTGGATTCTGGTCTCAGAAGACGAGCTCCGCGCTGCCGTGCGCGAGCTTGCGGCGGCGGCGAAGATCGTCTCCGAAGGCGCCGGTGCGCTGGGCTACGCGGCCATGAAAAAAGAGCCGGAGAGGCGCGTCTCCGTCGCCATCGTCAGCGGCGGAAACATTGACCTGCGGCTCTTGAGCGAGATCCTCGCCGAAGCGTAGTCAAATCAATCCGCGCGGCACCCCCGGCACAGACCGTACACGTCGAAGCGCTGGCCGTCCGGCGCAAACCCGGAGTTTTCCACCAGGTGCCGCAGCATCGCGTCCAACTGCTCTGCCACGAACTCCACGTCCTCAATCCGACCGCAGTTTCTGCAGACCAGGTTGGCGTGCGGATGCATGTTCGCATCAAATCGCACCGCGCTCGAAAACGGCAGCTCGGACACGAGTCCACGCTTGGTCATCGTGTGCAGCGTGTTGTAGACGGTTTGCAAGCCGATCGTCGGGAACTGGCGCCGCACGGACTCATAGACCTCCCCCACCGTCGGGTGACTGCGCGAAAACACCTCGTGCACGATCGCCAGCCGCTGGGGCGTGGAGCGCAGCCCCGACTGATGGAGTATGTCTATTTCTTGACGTCGGCTTGCAGGTTGCTGAAAAAGTCTGCTTCTCTCCAGAGAAGAATTCTTGGCACCTCGAAACGTGGCGGCCACAAACGTGAGCTAGCGCCTTCTGACGAACGCAGGTTCAGTGATTCCACCTGCGGTGGAGCCCTTCGAGAGGTTTTTCATCAACTGGCTAGCCTAGTCGGCGGCGACAAGAGACGATTGTGACCGCCGAGCCGCGGGCGATCGGCGAAGGTCGAATCGATCAAGGTTCATCACCTTGTCCCACGCGGCCACGAAGTCACGCACGAACTTCTCTTTCCAGAGATCGCTGGCGTAGACCTCCGCCACGGCCCGCAGTCGGGCGTTGTATCCGAACAGCAGGTCGACGCTCGTGGCGGTCCACTTGAGCTCGCCGGTAGCCCGATCGCGACCCTCGAACACGTGGTCGGCGGAGTCGGACGGCTTCCACTCGGTGCGCATGTCGAGGAGATTCACGAAAAAGTCATTGGACAACGTCCCGGGCCTGTTCGTGAACACGCCGTGCTTTGCTTGGCCGAAATTGGCGTTCAGGGCACGCATGCCGCCGATGAGCGCCGTCAGCTGCGGCGCCGTCAAGTTCAACATGTACGCTCGGTCCAATAGCTGGGTCTCGGGCGACAACTGGCCACCGCCGGAGTAGTTGCGGAACCCGTCCGCGCTCGGTTCCAGCACGGAGAACGACTCGACGTCTGTTTGCTCCTGCGAGGCGTCGGTGCGACCGGGGGCAAACGGGACCGTAATGCTGAACCCGGCGTTTTTCGCGGCTTGCTCGACGGCCGCGCATCCGCCCAGAACGATCACGTCCGCGAGCGAGACCTTCTTGCCACCGGACTGTGAGCGGTTGAACTCCTGCTGCACCTGCTCGAGGCTTTGCAACACCTTCGCCAGTTCGGCCGGCTCGTTGGCCGCCCAGTCCTTCTGCGGCGCCAGTCGGATTCGCGCTCCGTTGGCTCCGCCACGCTTGTCGGTGCCGCGGAAGCAGGCCGCCGCATTCCATGCGGTGGACACCAGCTGCGGGATGGACAGGCCCGATGCCAGGATCTTGCTCTTCAGCGCCGCGATGTCCTGCTCGCCGATGAGCTCCTGATCAACCGGCGGGACGGGGTCCTGCCACAATTGGGGCTCGGCGATATACGGGCCAAGGTAGCGCGAGAGGGGGCCCATGTCGCGGTGGAGCAGCTTGTACCACGCTCTGGCGAAGGCGTCCTCGAGCTGGTCCGGGTGCTCGTAGAAGCGCTTCGAGATCGGCCCATAGATCGGATCCACCTTCAGCGCTATATCTGTTGTGAGCATCGTCGGCGCGTGCCGCTTCGCGGGATCATGCGGATCGGGCACCGTGCCCTGCGCCTCAGGGTTCTTCGGGCTCCACTGCTTGGCGCCGGCCGGGCTCGTCGCCAGCTCCCAGTCATACTTGAACAGGTTTTCGAGGAAACCGTTGTCCCACTTCGTCGGGTTATTGGTCCAGATGCCCTCGAGGCCGCTGGTCATCGTGACGCCGTTGTTGCCACTGCCGAAGCGGTTCTTCCAACCCAGGCCCTGCTGCTCGATGGGCGCCGCCTCGGGCTCGGGACCGACGTTGTCCGCGGGCACCGCCCCATGCGTCTTGCCGAAGGTGTGGCCGCCGATGATGAGCGCGGCCGTCTCCTCGTCGTTCATGGCCATTCGCCGGAAGGTCTCGCGAATGAACTTCCCCGCGAGGACCGGGTCTGGATTGCCGCCGGGCCCCTCGGGATTCACATAGATGAGGCCCATGTGATCGGCGCCGAATGGCCCCTCGAGCGCCCCATCGCCAGCGTGGCGCTCATCTCCCAGCCAGGTGTCCTCTGGCCCCCAAAAGATCTCGTCGGGCTCCCAGATGTCCTCGCGACCGAAGCCAAAACCGAACGTCTTGAAGCCCATCGACTCCATGGCCACGTTGCCGGCGTACACCAGCAGGTCGGCCCACGAAAGTTTCGGCCCGTACTTTTGCTTGAGCGGCCAGAGCAGCCGGCGCGCCTTGTCGAGGTTGGCGTTGTCAGGCCAGGAGTTGAGCGGCGCGAAGCGCTGCGAGCCCGTGCCGCCACCCCCACGCCCATCGGCGATGCGGTACGTTCCCGCGGCGTGCCACGACATGCGAATGAAGAGCGGTCCGTAGTGGCCGTAGTCGGCCGGCCACCAGTCCTGGGACGTGGTCATCAGCTGGATGAGATCCCGCTTCAACGCGTCCAGATCGAGGGTGCTGAAAGCTTCCGCGTAGTCGTAGTCCGCGTCCATCGGGTTCGATAGCCGCGAGTGGCGGTGCAGCACCGAAAGATCCAGCTGATTCGGCCACCAGTCCTGATTGGTTCGGGGCCGAGTCTCTTTCGGAGTTGGCGAAGGGATGGCAGGATTCTCGCTCTCGCTCGCGCTTGCCGTGTTCGCCTTCAGGTCAGTCAGATCCGTATCAGACACGTCGCTCCTTCTCCTCTCTGGTGTGGCGCTTGCTGGCTAGATGAGAGTAAGTCAATGGTGATAGTTGTACAAAAGGCCGACGCGCGTCTGCCAGCGCGAGCAGTCCCACGCCCGGGCAGCAGGGCTCGGCCTCTGGCACGCCGCTTGCTGCCCCCAACCGTTGGAGGTCTACATGCACAACGAGTATTCGCATCAGGTTTCCGAGGGCATGGACGTCCTCGATATGAATGGTGAGAAGATCGGCAAGTGCGGAGAAACGCTGGGCGACTACTTCAACGTCGATGCTGGCTTCCTCGGCACGACCGAGTACTACGTGCCATTCAGCGCGATCAGCAGCGTCAGCGACAACCAGATCTTCCTCAACGTGCATAAGGAAAACGTCGAGAGCATGGGCTGGAACAGGCGGCCCGCGACCGCGCGCACGACCGAGACAGCCGACGCGTTCAGCGGCGAGCGAACGGCGCACGGCGGCGACAGCCTGCAGCTACGCGAGGAAGAGCTGCAGGCGCGCAAGACGTCCGTCGAAAAAGGCAGTGTGCAGCTCGGTAAGGACGTGATCGAGGAGGAGCGCACGCTGGACGTGCCGGTCACTCGTGAAGAGGTCTACGTCGAGCGGCACCCGGTCGAGCGCCGAGAGGCGGATGCGCCCATCGCCAATGACAAATCCGAAACGATTCGCGTGCCGGTCACCGAAGAGCGAGTGGAGGTTGAGAAGCGGCCGTACGTCTACGAAGAGGTCGGTGTCGCGAAGCGAGTCACACAGGATACCGAGAAAGTTTCCGACACTGTCCGCCGCGAAGAACTGCGCGTGGACGAGGAAGGCGACGTCGACGTCCGCAAGGACCCGAAACGCTAGCGGCGTGCGCCGTCTCGGAAAGTAAAACGCCATGGCCGTCATGCAGGAAGCCCGCAAGGATATCGGCGGCTTCAAAAAGTTCATCCTGCGCGGCAACGTCGTGGACCTCGCCGTGGGCGTCGTCATTGGCGCGGCGTTCGCGGGCGTGGTCCAGGCGATTGTCAAGGACATCCTGAATCCACTCATCAGTGCGTTTCGCGGCGCCAACGATGTCTCTGCCCTGAGCGTCACGGTGGGCGGCATCCTTTTTCCGGTGGGCGACCTGATCAACGCGATCATCGCGTTCATCTTGATTGCGCTCATCGTCTACTTCCTGGTCGTCCTGCCCGTGAACAAGCTGATGGACCACTACAAGCCGCAGCCTCAGCCGGCGCCGACCAAGGATTGTCCGGAGTGCACCAACAAGATCCCGCGCGCGGCGCGGCGCTGCCCCGACTGTTCGGCGCAATTGCTGCCTCCGTCGGAGGAGGTTGCCAGCGCCATGCGCCAGGTGGCCGCGCCCTCCGGCGCGGACATCGCCGACCACGCCGCCAGGGTGCTTGCCGACCGACTGCAAGGTAACGGACCGGAGCAGCGCTGAAGCGCCCCGGTCGGTTACCTTCCCAGCGGCTGAGACACGCGGGGGCGTCGGACGAGGGCGAGCTCGAGCCACATCACTGATCGAGAGCCGCCACCGTGGCGAAGCCGTAGCCCATCGACTCGAGGCCCTCGATCACTATCGGCAGCGCGGGGCCGTCGCGCGACTCGATGCCGACGTGCATCACGTACACGGCGTTCGGAGCGGCCAGCCGCAACGACCGGGAGACGATGTCCTGCACCGGCGCGCCGCGCCAGCCGAGCGTGTCGATCGTCCAACCGACCTGCTGGGTGTAGCCAATCGCGGCCACGTCCTCGTCGACACGTCGGTCGCCATCGCCGTACGGCAGGCGGTACCACGGGCACGTGGTGTGGCCGATGAGCGGCGCGATCACCGAGTCCGCGTCCAGCAACTCCTGCTGGCGGCGGGCGGCGGATAGTCCGCCCAGGTGGTCCGAAAGGCCCGTGAACGAGCGGTGGTCGAACGTGTGATTGATCACCATGTGGCCCTCGGCAGCCATGCGCTGGACCAGGTCCGGATAGGCGCTGGCCCACGTGCCGGTCATGCCGAACGTGGCCGGAATGTGCGCGTCGGAAAGCGTATCGAGGATGTCCTCCGCGTAGCCGCGATCGGCGCCGGCGTCGAACGTCAGCGCCACGACCCCAGCCGACCGGTCGACGCGCGGCGGAATGGGCGGCGGCGTGGTCGGGGTTGGAACGCCGTCGGCGACCGGACAGGACGGAGGTCCGCTGTCGCCCGAATCCGTTGGCGAGGACTGGGCAAACGCGCTCGTCAAGGGCACGAGCAGAAGCGCCAGCAGAACGAGGACTCTCATGAACGCCTTGGCCCGGTGCACGGGGGGCAGCGTACTACATCCGCGTCACGCCGGTGCGTGGCTGACGGCTTCGACGTTGTTCCCATCCGGATCGCGCACGAAGGCTCCGTAGTAGTTGGCGTGGTACTCGGGCCAGAGTCGCGGCTCGTACAGGACCTGCGCACCGGTGGCAACCGCCGCGGCGAAAAACGCGTCGACCGCCGCGCGGTTCGGCGCGACAAACGCAATGTGGCTTTCGCGAAATCCGTCGCCGGTCCTGTGCGGTCCAATCCAGAAGTCCGGCCTGGGCGGGACGCCGAACCCGATGACTTCGCCGAAGTCCATCACCCGTGTGCCGCCGAGCGGCGCAAGGACCGCGTCATAAAAGCGAGCGCTGGCGGCCAGATCGACGCACTGGATCGTGAGATGATCGAGCATCACCCTATCCTGCTGTTCCAACGCGGACGCCTGGCACCGCAACGCGCAGGCGGTACAGGCTCGTCGACGCGGTCATGTACAGCGTGCACCAGTCCGCGTCACCCCAGGCCAGGTTGGCGGTGACCTCCGGCATGTGGATGCGGCCGATCACTCGACCGCTCTCGCTGAAAATCCACACTCCGCCTGGACCGGTACAGAACACGTTGCCCTGTGAGTTGACCTTCATGCCGTCGGGTACACCGCGTTCGTCCGGCCTGGGCTTGAGCTCCGCCCACACGTCGCCACCCGATAGCTTGCCGTCGGGCGCGACGTCGAAGCGTCGGATGTGAAAGCGCGCCGAATCGTCGACATACAGTGTTTTCTCGTCAGGCGAAAATGCCAGTCCGTTCGGCCGGTCGAGATCGTCGGCGACCAGCGTGAGCGCGCCATTCGGATCGAGGCGGAAGACTCCGTTGAACGCAAGCTCCTTGCCGTCGGAGAAGTTCCGCAAACCGTACGGCGGGTCCGTGAAGAAGATCGCGCCGTCCGAGCGGACCACCACGTCATTCGGTGAATTGAGGCGCTTGCCTTCGTAGTGCGTCGCCAGCGGCTGCGCCTGCCCCGACGCGTCGACGCGAGTGAGCTGGCGGCCGATCTGTTCGCAGGCGATGAGGTTGCCGGCGCGATCCAGCGTCAGCCCGTTGGCGCCGCCGGTTGGATGGCGGAAGGTGGTGACTTCCGGACCCTCGGTCAGCGGTCGATAGCGGACGGTACGACTGTTGGGGATGTCCGAAAAGAGCAGGTCACTGCCGCGCCATACCGGGCCTTCCGTAAAGGTAAACCCGCCGGCAACGCGATCGAGCATGGGCAGTAGTTGATGGACGGACGGATGCAGGTCTTCGAGTCGATAGTCCAACAGGATTCCTCCGGCAGACGTGTCGCCGACCATCGTACGCTACTCGCTTGTCCGCTTCAGCCCTGCGCGGTGGTTACGTTGAAATCGAGCCCCAGCACCACCTGATCGCCAACACTGGCGACGAAGGGTACGCTCGGAATCGAAACGCCCCAGTCCGCGTATTGAATCGTGCTGGTGGCGGTGCCATGCAGCGTGCCGTCGGGATTCAGCGTCGCGGTCACGTCGAATGTCGCAGGTTGGGTGGTGTCTCGAATGGTCAGATCACCCGTGAGCTGGAACGTGAATGGCTGACCCACGCTCACCGAGTCGGGCAGCCCGCTCACCGACGTCGGGGTCAATGAGATGTACTCGTACTGACCCGTGCTGAGGATCTGATTGTTGAGCACTCGCGTCCGCGAGCTGTCGTCGGTCTGCAGCGTGCGCGCGTCGATCAGAATCGTGCCAATCTGCAGTGAGCTCGGATCGAACGGGTCGAACGCGGCCTGGCCCGAGACCTGGTCGGTCGTGCCGACGACGGTCTTTGGCGATCCGTTCAACACCTCGTCGATCGTGAAGGTCGCTTCCGAGGCGCCCGACTCTATCGCATAGAGTGTCGAACCGTTCGGGTCGACGGCGGAGCTGTCATTGGCGTTCATGGTGGTGATCGGCACCACCGTGATGGGCGCGCTTTCTGGAGCCGTCGGTTTGAGGTAGCTGTACGCGCCGACTCCGACGGCGGAAGCCGCGACGATCACGGCGGCGCCGCCGGCGAGAATCAGTCGGCGAAGACCAGCAGTTCTGGGGGCTCGTGCGTTGTCCATGTCTCCAGCATCTGAGCTGGGCCTTGGATGTGCCTGAGAGCACCCCCCGTACGGTGGTACCGCTCCTCAAGTACATTCATCCCAGATGCATCCATGACGGTCGCCGCGCAGGCGCAGCGACGGCGCTCCGCGCTTCAGTTCTACAACGCCCGCCTCTTCCTCGGCGGCCAGGCGCTCTCCAACATCGGCACGTTCTCCCAGATCATCGCGCTGTCGCTGCTGGTTCTGGATCTCACCGACAGCGGCACCGCGCTTGGCGCGGTCATGGCCGTCCAGGCCATCCCCATGATGCTGCTTGCGCCGTGGGCGGGCGCTCTGCTGGACCGCCTTCCACTGCGGCGGGTCATGGGCGTGACGGCGCTGATGGGCGCGGCGCAAGCAACGTGCCTGGCCTTCCTGACGTCCAGCGGCACGATCTCGATGCCGTGGGTCTTCGCTCTGTCGCTGGTGCTCGGCCTCGTGCAGGTCTTCGATCGACCGGCGGCCCAGGCGTTCATCGTCGAGCTCGTGCCGCGCGAGACGATCCCAAGCGCGGTGAGTCTCTCCAGCGCCACGCAAGCCATCGGCAGGTTGGGCGGGCCGGCGTTAGCCGCTGTGCTGTACTCGGCAAGCGGCCCCGGCACCGTGTTCGCGGTGAATGCCGTCTCGTACACCGCCGTGCTGGTTGCCCTGGCCCTGCTGCGTTCGAAAGAGCTGCTCTCGCGCGCCAAGCACGTCGGTAGTCGCGCGAGCCTGTCGGCCGCGCTGGCGTACGCGTGGCAATCGGCGCCGGTGCGATCCGTCTTGCTGGCCAATGTCCTGGTGGGCCTGCTGGCGTTCAATTTCGCGACGTTCTTCGCCTCGATCGCGAGCCTCACGTTCGAGCAGCCCAGTCTGTTCGGCATCGCGGAAACCGTGAACGCGATCACCAGCCTGGCGGCCGGGTTCATTCTGTCGCGCTATATGCACCGACCTACCACGCTGGTCGTCGGCGTGGCGTGTGTCGCCCTCGGCAGCTCGCTGCTGTGGGCCGCCCTGGCGCCGACGCCGCTGGCGTTTCTCGCCAGCATGCCCTACTTCGGTTTCGTCGTCGTGTGGTACGTCACGTCGTCGCAGTCACTGGTCCAGCAACACACGCCGCCTGAGATGGGGGGCCGCATGATGAGCCTGTATACGCTCGGATCGATGGGGACGACGCCGCTGGGAGCGCTGATCGTCGGCGCGGTGACGGATCGGTATTCGCCGCGGGCGGCTATTGGACTCGGCGCCGCGAGCGCGCTGGTGGCTGGAGTGGCGCTGCTGCTGGTGACGATTCCATACTGGTTGTCGGAACGGAAACAACCCGCGTGACGATCCGTTACTTCAGTCCGGATCGACACACTTGAAGTTAGTGGCGTCGTCGATGCTGCCACTGCCGGTCCAGCGAGCAACCTTCGGGTAGGCGCACAGCGGTCGCGTACGCACCACTTCGCCGTCGACGACGCGTGAAGCCACGATGTGATCAGGCGCCACACCGTGCTCCACCCATTCGACCAGGGGGCCGAGTGCCTCGAAGCGGTCGGCGCCGGTGCCACCGCGGCAGTGGCCCATGCCTGGTATGAGAAACAGTCGGGCAAACTTTTCGACGGCCTCCCGCCCACCCAGCGTCTGCACGACAGCTTCGTAGTAGCGTCGGGTCGCCTCCGGTGAAATACCGAAGTCGCTCCAACCATGGAAAAGGATCAGCTTGCCGCCGCGCCGTTGGAAGGGTCCGAGATCAGGATCGATGGCGTCCATCACGTCGCGGAGCTTGGCGACCGCCGTTTGGACGTCTGCGTCATAGTTGAAGCCGCGCCAGTCCCAGTCCGGCTCTTCGAACACCATCTGGCCGTAGATCGCGGGCCCGATTGGGAAAGGCTTCGGTCCAGCCACGACCGGGCCCCACTGCGTCTCACCGCCGGGCATCAGCCCGGGATAGACGGATTCGCCAGCAGTGTTGACCGGTCCGCCGTACAGCGCCCGGAGCGTCTCGACCTGTCTGTCCGTCAAATTCGCGGCGGCCTTAACCGCCGCGTAGTCGATGACCACCTGGCGCGGGTTCTCGAT
This sequence comes from Chloroflexota bacterium, assembly GCA_019247515.1. GTDB lineage: Bacteria > Chloroflexota > UBA6077 > UBA6077 > CF-72 > CF-72. Next base: position 13,820 of record JAFAOS010000147.1, read on the forward strand.
CACACCATCCGCCGCGCCGTCGCGTGCGTCCCAGTTGTCGAGCACCCAGCGGTTGACGGCCGCGTACTGCTCCTCGGTAATGTAGCTCTCGGGATCGACCAGCGTGTGTTGCGCGGCCCACACCTGGCCCGTGTGGAAGACCGAGATATTGATCGCCGGCGCGCCAGCCAGGATTCCGTCATAGTCAGACGGGTAGCGCTGGGCCTCCATCAGCCCCTGGCGTCCACCGGTCGAACACCCATTCCAGTAAGAGTGGTGCGCCGGCCGCCCGTAAAACGCCTCGACCACCGCCTTGGCTTTGAGCGTCATCTCGTGGACCGCCCGATACCCGTAGTCCGCCACCAGGTCCGGTCGGCCGATGGCCCACAGCGCGTCGCCCGTCATGCTTCCCACGTGGCCCGTGTCGGTCGAAGCCGTCGCGTAGCCGTCGCGCACCGCCTGGGCCAGCGCGGAGTACGAGATGACGCCCGCCAACCCGCCGCCGCCGACCCCCTGGAAACGACCATTCCAGTCATCGACCGGCAGCCAGACTTCGACGTTGATCTGCGGCGCGACGACGAGCTTCACTCGACAGTGCTCGGGCAGGTCGATGATCACGGGCTCGGTCATGCCGGCCGGCATGGCGCTGTACGGTCCGGCCGGCACGATTTCAGTCGCGTCTATGCTGGTTTCGGGCAGGGACAGCGCCGCAATTCGCGCGCGCCGTTCAGACAGGTCCATACGTGTTGATGGTACCGTGGGGCTGTAGGAGGTCTGCTGATGCGAACGCTGGTTGGCACGGTCGGACAGAGCGTCCTGGGAAGCGATGACGGTGAACGATGGGAGCGCAGTGGACCAGCCGCGGGCTTCCATTCGGATGCGATCGTGCGCACGCTCGTCAATCGACCCGAGGCTCCACACGTGGTCTGGGCGGGCACGGATCAGGGCGTGCTGCGCAGCGAGGACGGCGGGCGCCACTGGCGGCGGCTGGACGGCGCGCTCAATGGCCAGCAGGTCTGGCGCATCGCCTTCCACCCGAGCGACGACAAGGTCGTGTTCGTGGGCACCGGCACCCCGTCACGGGCAACGGTCTTCCGCAGCGACGACGGGGGCGAGTCGTGGAAAGCGTTGCCAGTCGAGATCGCCACGGAGTGCGCCGCGGTTGGAGTGCCGCGCGTGACGGACATCGCGATCGATCCCACTGAGCCGCGCAAGCTGTGGGCCAGCATCGAGGTCGACGGCATGCGTCGCAGCACGGACGGTGGCGAGAGCTGGCAGCGCATCGACGGTGGCATCACCAATCCCGACGGCCACGCGGCCGCGGTCACCGCCGGCCCGCCCAGGTCGGTCTTTCTCACCGTCAACAACGAGATCTTCATCAGCCGCGACGATGGGCAGAGCTTTCAACCCGTGGGCGTCAAGCAACACTTCCCGCACACCCACATCCGTGACGTGGTGTTCGACGCGGTCGATCCGTGCACGGCCTGGGCAGCCATCGGCGATTCGACGCCGGGCACCACCGGTGCGCTGATGCGCACCAGCGACGCCGGTCAGACCTGGCAAGCCGCGCAGCTCGACCAGCCACCCAATTCCGCGATGTGGGTGGTGCGGACACAGCCGGGCCAGCCCAAACGGGTGCTGGCCGCCAGCCGCTACGGCTACCTGTACGAGAGCCAGGACGGGGGCGTGACCTTCAAGAAATCGCGCCGCGAGTTCAGCGAGGTGTCATCCATCGTCTGGGTGCCTGATTGATGAAGCGCAGTACCGACCGCATCCTGACAACGCATACCGGCAGCCTGCCTCGACCGGGCGACCTGGTGTCGATGGTCGAAGGTCGCGATCAGCAGGAGCTTCGCGACAATTCCGCCTTCGAGCAGCGCGTCAAATCAGCCGTGCGTGAGGTCGTCCGCCAACAGGCGGACAGCCACGTGGACGTGATCAACGACGGCGAGGTGAGCAAAGTCGGCTACTCCACCTACATCACCGAGCGGCTGACCGGATTCGAGGGCACCGACCGTCCGTCGCGGCCGCAAGTCGAAGTGGCCAGCTTTCCGGAGTTCTACGAGCAGCGCCCGACGGGCGGCGCATTCGTCAAACGACCGGTGTGCACCGGCCCCATCACCTGGCACGGCGACGCGCTGGTCAGGCGCGACATCGACAACCTGAAGGCGGCCCTCCAGGGCGTACCAGCCGCGGATCAATTCATGACCGCGGCTTCACCTGGAGTGGTGTGGAACTTTCTCGAAAACGACTACTACAAGGACGACGAAGCCTACGTGTTCGCCGTCGCCGACGCGATGAAACACGAGTACCGCGCCATCGTGGACGCCGGTTTCGTACTCCAGCTCGATGCACCGGACCTGGCGATGGGCTGGAACCGGTATGTATTCAAGGACAGCAGCATCGAGGACTTCCGCTCGGTCGCGGAGATGCACGTGGACGCGATGAACCACGCCCTGCAGGACATTCCGTCCGACCGGGTGCGGCTCCACCTGTGCTGGGGCAACTTCGAAGGCCCTCACGTGCGCGACATCCCGCTCGCGCGCATCCTGGACATCGCGCTGAAAACGCATGCCCAGGCGCTGTCATTCGAAGGCGCCAATCCACGCCACGAGCACGAATGGAAGGTGTTCAAGGATCAGAAGCTGCCGGATGGCACCATCCTGATTCCCGGCGTGCTGGATTCGACGACGAACTTCGTCGAGCATCCGGAGTTGATCGCCGAGCGCATCACGCGTTACGCAGACGTCGTCGGACGCGAGAACGTGATGGCTGGCACCGACTGCGGCTTCTCGACGTTCGCCCGCTCGCAGCTCACCGTCCATCCGAGCGTCACGTGGGCCAAGTTCGAAGCAATGGCCGAAGGCGCGCGGCTGGCTTCCGAGCAGCTCTGGGGCTAATGATTGGGACGCCGCTGCTGGCGTCTCCGCCCTCTGTCAACCAGCGTCGCCAGCGAATCTCGGCGGACCCGCGGCTCGGTTCACCCCGTAGAATCCAGCCGCGATGTTAGATCTGCTCGTTCGCGGCGGTGAGGTCGTCGGCCCGGATGCGGTCGGCCACTGGGACATAGGCGTCTCCGAGGGCAAGATCGTCTCATTGACGGCCGCCGACAGTGCCGCGCCCGAGGCGACGCGGGTCGTCGACGCGACGGACCTGCTCGTCGTCCCGGGTGGCGTCGAGCCGCACGCGCACCTCGCCCACTACATCAGCATGCGGACCGAATCCGAGATGTACACGCTCGGACCCGAAGAGGACACCGTCGGCATGGTCTTCGGCGGGGTGACCACGCACATCGACTTCTGTCAGATCCCGCCCGACACGACCGCCGAACAGGGCATCCAGCGCCGCATGGAGCGCTGGAAGGGCAAATCGCTCATCGATTACGCCTTTCACGTCAATTTCCTGGGCGCCGTGCCGATTCGCGCCTTCGAGCAGGTGCCCGAGCTGATCCAGGCCGGCTTTCCCAGCTTCAAGGTTTTCACCTGTAACGTCCTGCCACCGGTGCCGCCGCGCCGCGCGTACAAGATGGACTTTGGGCGTATTGGTCGACTGATGGAGAAGGTCGCCGCGAATGGCGGCATTGTCGTGGTTCATGCAGAAGACGACGACCTGGTCCAGTTCAACTACGAGCTCTTCACGGAAGAAGGCCGCACCCACGGCAAGCACCTGCACCTGGTGCACTCCAAACTGTCCGAGCACCTGTCGTTTGCGCGCACGATCCTGCTTGGCCGCGCGACCGGCGCCGCCGTGTACTTCGTCCACACCTCTGCCAGCGAGGGCGCGGCGGCCATCGAACACGCGCGGGGGCACGGCCAGGTCGTCTACGGCGAGACCCTCCACCAGTACCTGTGTCATACGGCGGCGGAGTACGCCGACCCGGCTGGATTCCAGTTCCACACCTACCCATCAGTCAAACTGCAGGGCGACCAGGATGCGCTGTGGCGCGGCTTGCTCTCGGGCTCGCTGTCGACCGTGGCCACCGACGAGTTTCCGACCAGCCGCGAGGTCAAGCTGAAAGGTTCGACGATCGAGGATGTCACCGGCGGCAATCTCGGCGCCGAGGCGCGCATGGGCATTGTGTACAGCGAAGGCGTGGCCAGGCGCGGCATGTCACTGCGTCAGTACGTGGACGTGACCTCCACGAACGCGGCCCGGATTTTCGGGTTGTACCCGCGCAAAGGAGTGATCGCCGTCGGCAGCGACGCGGACCTGACGCTGCTGGACACGCGTCAACGCCGGCGGCTCACGCGGGCGGACTTCCACGTCGCCGACTACAGCCCCTGGGAAGGCTGGGAGGTCAGCGCCTGGCCGAGAACCACGATCCTGCGCGGCAAGCTGATGACGCACAATGGCGAGCTGCTCGGCAAGCCAGGCGACGGCGAATGGCTGCCGCGCAAGATCGCCCCGGTGGTGCTCGAGCGCGTCGCGTGTTGACACTCGAGATCTTCGTTCACATGGACGCGGTCGATCGCCACGCGTGGCAGGGCG
>JAFAOS010000415.1 GCA_019247515.1 Chloroflexota bacterium
TTGAATTTCGTCCGTCTGCCCCAACGATCAGCCGACAGCGAATGGTCGACTCTACTCCTTTCTGGCGGTAGGTGACGCTCGGCGTTGGTCGTGTCTGAATGTGAAGCCCATCGATGCCGCGCTCCATCTGGGCGCCCGCCGCGATGGCCTGGCCCGCCAGTGTCTCGCAGGCCACGGGATGCGACAAACACAGCGCGCCGCGTACGCCCGGCACCATCTCGTCGGTATCCAGCTTGTGCTGCACAGCCTCTTCAGGAGGCATGAACTCGTCGTACTGCACGGCCCAATGTGGGACCGATCCCCCAGCCTGCTCGAGCGCATCGTAGAGGCCCAGGCGTTGCGCGATGCCGACACCCCAGTTGGCCATGTACTCGCCCCGCACGCGGTCCGCGTAAGCACGTTGCTGCTCGAGCACCATCACGCCGAGTCCGCCCCGCGCCAGGGCGGTCGCGAGCGCCGAGCCTGCAATGCCCCCGCCGACGATCACGACATCAGTTGTTGGTTCCGCGGTCATGGGTCTAGTACGCACTCCTCTCGATCGCAGATCACTTTGATTCCCCCGACGGACTCTACAAGCAGGCAAATAGCGAGGCCAAGCACCGCGGAGCACCACCACCCGAGCACGTCGACAGCGGCCAGCTGCACGCCGAATTCCAAGCCTTCCTCCATCCGCCGGGGTCCTCGCCGATTTCCCGCTGCCCTCGGCTGCTGGCGGATCTTCCTGCCCCATGGGCCAACCGGGCCGGCGAGCGGGCCGCGCCCGACATGGCTGAGGTCGAGCGCCTCGTGGCAGAGCGGGGGCCGCGAGAGATGCGGATTAGCGACCCGAGCTTGCTTGCCGCGTTCCGCTGTCACCGCCACTCGGTGCCGCGCCAGCGGCGTGGGCGCGTGTTCCTCGCCGGGGACGCGGCTCATATCCACGGTACGGCCGCCGGGCAAGGCATGAACACCGGCTTCCAGGACGCGGTTCAACCTGGGCTGGAAGCTGGCCGCGGTCGTCGCCGGTCACGGCCCCGAGGCTCTCCTTGCCACCAGCGAGCGCTGCGCGGCGCTGGAAGCGTGCGACCGATCAAGCAGGCGATCCCTTTCTTCGAGCGCACCTGTCCGTCTGAGGTCGGCCACTTCGTCAATGAAGCAGTACAGCCGGCGAGCCAGTTACCGACGAAGCGAGTGAATATGACAAACTGGCAACGAGCGGAGCCTCGCGCTGGGCAGTGGCGCTGACCTCAACCGCCTGCTTCGTGGTCGCTCTTGATTCAGTCGTTGTCATCACCGACCCGCCGCCAACATCCCCTATTCGAGGTTCGCTCTGGGACGACCGGTAAGAGGGGTGGAGGCAGACGACCCGCTGGAGGAGGAGTCGACGGAGCCGGCGGCCGAGGAGCTTGTGGAAGACGTCGTGGGGAACTCGGTCCGGTCGCAGACGGTGATCTGAACGTTGATGGCCGTCGCCACGTTGCCAGAAACCAGCGGCGCCAGATCGGTAGCCGCGACATCCACTGTCTCGCCACAGCTGAGCTGCCCGCGCGCTAACTCCGCACTGAAGTCGTGCGTGAATTCGAATGTCCCAGGTGTATTGGCGCAGTCTCGCGAAGAGCGACACGCCACGTCAGGCGCCGCGGTGACTACGGTGTCCAAGAGGGTCTGCTCGCCAAAGAACCCCGTTGGTATGACGATCTCCACCCTGTCGCCTGGCGCGAACTGCTGCCCGGCGACAATCAACTCCGTTCCTGGGAATGAGGCGATGATGGATGGAACAGCCCGCAAGTCGGACGGTTGCGTACTGGGCTGCCCAAGAAACCTGGCCTCGGGCGAGTCGATGGCCGGTGCTGGGGCCGCACTCGCAATTGGTGAGTGCGCACACAACATGGCTACGGCGGCAATAGGAAAAACGACGAGTTTCAACTGCTGAATCACGAGCTTTACTCCTTGCGGATGTTCGTCTGCACTCGAGACGGGCTTGCAATAAAGTCTGAAGGAGCGCTCCTGACAGGACGCTCGTGGCGGGCCATGGAGTCCTGAAATGACCCTGAATTACTGCAACATTGAGACCCATCATCGCGCCAGGGCGACCGGAGCACTGCGACGGTGGCCACCGTTGTGCGGCAGGTTGTTCGACGGCGATGATGGTGCGCTTTGGCCAAGACGGGGCTGGACTGCTGGTCGAGAACCTGGAATACGACTGCCAACCGTGTCACGCCAGCGCCGAGCGTGGCGGTGCTGAAGACGGGGCAGCTTCCCCTTCTTATCTTGGCCGGTCAGGTCCTGTTGAAAGGCTTGATGCTGCTCGCTGACGTGGCGACGATGAGCGACCTGCATCCGGCGCGCACGCGGACGCCTGAACTAGCAACCCGCGCGCCGCTCTGGAATGGAGCCTGACGCACGTGTCGGGTCGCAGGCGGTACTCACTGACGGAGTCCAGCCCGAAGGGGCGGCAGCGCCAATGTGAATTAGGCTGGGTTCGGACAGGCCCCGCTCACGCGCTCTAACTGACGCTCGTGTTTTCTGATGTGCCCGGCTCGCTCGTCGTCCACGGTCAGCGGCAGCAGCGGCGACGCGGCGGGCGTCGCCGGCCATGAGTCATGGCCCATCTCGAGAAGCGGGCACGATCCTCTGCGGGATCTCGATCGTAAAACACGCGCCGCCAAGCGAGCTGTCCTCGACAAACAAATGGCCGTTTTGTGCCTCCACGGCCGCGCGCGCGATGGTCAGCCCCAGGCCGACGCCAGAGCCGGCACGATCGAGTCGCTCATACTTTTCGAAGACGCGTGCACGATCCTGGGTTGGAATGCCCGGTCCCGCATCACTCACATGCAGCCACAGCGCTCCCCGTTCTACCGAACCGTCCAGGGCCAGCGGACTGCCAGCCGGAGTATGCACCGCGACATTTTCAATCAGCACGGTGAGCGCCTGGTCCAGCAGCGCCGCGTCGACCCACACCTGGGGGAGGTTTTGGCTCACGTTGAACGTCACCTCTCGGGGTCCGAGCGGCGCAAGCAGGCGATCCAGCGCCGCCGAGGTGACCTCGCACGCGGTGACCCAGTCCCAGTTCGGGCACAAGCCGTTCTCCAGACGACGGAGCGCCAACGCACTCCTGACGAAGTGCACCAGCCGGTCGGACTCGGCCTCGATGTTCGACAGGAGGCGCACACGCTGTTCCTCGGAGAGCTGCGCCTCCGCGTCGCGCAATGAATACACCGAGGTCTTGATCGCCGTCAGCGGAGTTCGCAGGTCGTGCGAGACGGTGGCGATCAGCTCGTCGCGGGCCAGGACCGCTGCCTCAGCTCTGTCACGCTCCAATCGCAGGCGTTGGTTGGAGGTCCGCAACCGTGCGTTCAACGACCCGAGCAAGATGGATGTCAGCAGGAATGCCAACCAGAACATCGGCGTCCGTGCGCTCGTCACCTGGAGCAGGAAAGGTGGCGATTCGTAGAAATAGTCCAGCGCCAACGCGCCCAGCGCCGCGGTCAACAGCGCCGGGCCGAAGCCTCCGTACCATCCGCTGAGGCCGACCGCGCCCAGAAACAACAGCCCTGGAATGCTGTCATCGCCGCCGATAGCGCCGACCAGGAGCGCGAGGCCGAGTGCCGTTGCCGAGGCCACCAGGGCAAGCCCATACGCGAGGATTCCGCCGCGCACGAGGGGCCTCCTGATGTTCATGACTCGGCTATGCTCCAGTGGCAACCGTAGTCCTGAGCAGCGAGCCAGTCCAGCCATTCGCATGAAATCTGCAGTCGAAAGGTTGCACCCTTGACCCGTAGCCACGCACAACACGGCATCCTCGCCGTCGACGACGAACCCCACGTGCTCGAGGCGCTGGCCACCATCCTGGAGGCCCGCGGTTACCGGGTGCGGACCGCCTCGAGGGGCGCGGAGGCGCTGAAGGCGATCAGCACCGAACGACCTGACCTCGTCCTCCTGGATCTGGCCATGCCCGACATCGACGGGGTGGACGTCTGCCGTCGTGTCCGAGCCTTCAGTCGCGTGCCCATCCTGGTGCTCTCGGCGCTCTCGGACGAGCCGCGCAAGGTAAAGGCGCTTGACGCGGGCGCTGACGATTACGTCACCAAGCCGTTCGGCGTCGAGGAGCTGCTAGCGCGTGTACGTGCCGCCGTGCGGCGCGGCGAAGCCCAGCGGGACGATGCCGCCGTTGTTCGCGTCAGCGGGCTTGAAATCGATCAGATCGCGCGAACCGTCCGCGTCGACGGCGGCGAAGTGCACCTGACGCCGACGCAGTACGAGCTGCTGCGTTTCCTGGCCAACAACCCCGATCGAGTGCTCACGCAGCGGACGATCCTGGTCAACGTCTTCGGACCAAACTACGACGACGCCGTCGACAATCTTCGCACGTTCGTCGCCCAGCTGCGCAGCAAAATCGAACGCGACCCCGCCCGACCCCAGCTCATCGTGACCGAGCCGGGCCTGGGCTATCGTTTCCGCAGCCTGCCGGCACTCTGAGACCGCCCACGCCAGTTGGCGAAGTACGCTCCGGACGCCAGCCAAACCTGGCGCCTCCGCGGCGACGTAAATCTTTGGAACTTCTTCAGAACACGGCGACTGGAAAGCTTTTGCAGGGCTCCTCACCGCGCCGTATTCTCCGTGGTCCAGCTATGCTGCACGCGTCTGTTACTGACGAAGTCCTCTCTTGCCTGGCCGCGTGTGCCCGCACGGATGAGGTCTGGCGTGACCTGGACCTCGAGCTCTTCGAGCAGCACCTCCTCGATTCCCTGGCCGTCGTCGAGCTGCTGGTGCAGCTCTCTGAGCGTCTCGATCTGGACCTGTCGCCGTCCGAGTTCGACCGGGATGTCTGGGCCACCCCTCGCAAGATCATCGCCTATCTCTCGGGGCGCCTCGCTTTTCCGCTACCGGGATAGCGCATGCAAGTCAGACACATCCTCGGCGCGGCGATAGCCATGGGGCTGCTCGGGGGCGCGCTGGTTGGCTTCGTGTTGTACACGCGATGGCTGGAGGGCCAGCGCATCCATGCTGTGGCACCGAAGCTCTTCGACTTGAAAAACCAGGGCGCCGAGCTGCAAGCAGCGGCGTTTCAGCAAAGCGATCTGCTCGTTATCTATGGCAGCTCAGAGTTGGAAATGCCTGACCCGTACCACGCCAGTAACGTCTTCCAGCAGTACCCGACGGGCTTCACGATCTTCCCCGTCGGACGTGGTGAGACGACGAGCTTGATCATGTTGCAGGACCTTGCCGCGATCGGGTCCGACCTGCAGGGCAAGAAGGTCGCCGTCTCCGTATCGCCACCGTGGTTTTTCCTCCACGACCGCACTCCAGATTTCTACACACCCAACGTGTCGCCGCTCCACCTGAGCGCGCTCGTCTTCAGCACCGATCTCAGCTACCAGACGAAACAGCTGGCAGTGCGTCAGCTGATGCAGTCACCTGACATTTTTGCCAGCGATCCCATATTGGGTTTTGCGGCGCAACGCCTGATGGAGGACGGTCTGCTCAGTCGCGCCGCGTATCTGGCCGTGCTGCCCATGGGCAAAGCGCATACTGCCTGGCTCAAACTCCAGGATATGTGGGCCACAGTCAGCTATTTGCGCGCCCAGCCCGCGGAATCCATTTCGAAAAGTCCAAGGAGCATTGACTGGGAGGCACTGACGCACGAAGCCACGCTGGAGCAGCAAGCCAACGCCGACAATAACGATCTGGGCTTCGATAACACCATCTGGACGACAAAATACGCGCGCCTGGTTGCCCAACGCACGGGGCAATTCTCGGACCCGTGGTTCATCGACAATCTGCAACACAACGCTGAATTCACCGATCTGGACATTTTGCTGCGCGGGCTCAACGAGCTTGGCATGCAGCCGCTGCTGCTCAGCCAGCCCATTCCTGGCAAATACTACGACACGATTGGCATATCAGCCGCGGCAAGGTCGGAGTATTACGCCCGTTTGCGACAGGTCGCCAGCATCAACGACGTTCCTGTCGTCGATTTCGAGGACCATGACAACGACATCTATTTCGTCACCGATCCCAACTCGCACCTCAGTCGCGAGGGCTGGGCCTACTACGATCGCGCCCTTCAAGCGTTTTATGACGGCAGCCTCGCGCAACTGGCTCATTCGGAGTGGAGTGCTGGCGTTGTATTACCTGGCGATTCTGCTCGCCCTGCTGCTGCTGCACACTAGCGGCAACGCCAGCTTCACCGCACCGCCGTTCATCTACCAGGGCTTCTAACCCGTTCATGATGCGAAATCCGCCCACGTTGAATCCACACGTGGACCTGCTGGAACGGTTCCGCGCCTGCGCGCGCCTTCATCCGAACCGCGTGGCGCATCGGAGTGCCGATCGCTCGCTGACTTATGCGGAGCTCGCATCTGGCATAGACGCCACGGCCGCGTTGATCTGGAGTCAGCTCTCCCCGGACGGTTCCCCTGTCGTGATTGTGGGCCACAAGGAGCCAGAAATGCTCATGGGCTTTCTGGGCAGCGTCCAAGCCGGGCATCCTTACATTCCGTTGGACACGTCTCTGCCCGCGAAACGCATCGAGCAGATCATTGCGAACTCAGGGGCGAGGCTAGTACTGACTCCACAGCGCGTTGGCGAGGCAATCGACCGGACCCCTCGCGCCAAACGACGTCCTGAGGCTTCGATCGACGCGGACGCGGCGTTTTACATCATCTTTACCTCAGGCAGTACCGGGACACCCAAGGGCGTCACGATTACACTCGACAACCTGACAGGCTTTGTCGATTGGATGCGCCGCGAACAGGACTTCCAGCCAGGCGGCGAAACGTTTCTGAATCAAGCGCCGTTCAGCTTCGACCTGTCGGTGATGGACACCTACTCGAGCCTGACCACTGGTGGCACGCTCGTCAGTCTGACCGCTCGAGAGATCGAAACGCCTCGCCTGCTCTTTGACACGCTGCGTTCCTCGGGCATCACGACCTGGGTCTCGACCCCGTCTTTCGCCAACTGGTGCCTCGCCCAACGAGACTGGGATGCACGCATGCTGCCCCGGCTACGGCGGTTTCTGTTTTGCGGTGAGACGCTGCCCATCGCACTCGCCGGCGAGTTGTTGGAACGTTTCCCGGATGCGGCTGTGTGGAACACATATGGACCGACTGAGGCAACTGTCGCGACGACGTCAATCCGGATCCGACCGTCGATGCTGTCGCACTATGCCACATTGCCCGTTGGGGCACCCAGGCCCGGTACACGCATTGTCCTCGTCGACGCCGTCGGCCAATATCTGGCGGCCGAGGGCGCCAGTGGCGAGATCATCATCGCCGGACGCAACGTGAGCCCTGGATATCTCAATCAGCCGGACCTGACGTCTGCTCGGTTCTTTGATTTCGAGGGTCAGCGTGCGTACCGCACCGGTGACATCGGTCATTTCGAGGATGGCCTGCTGTTCTTCGATGGTCGGGTGGACGATCAGATCAAGCTGAATGGCTATCGGATCGAGCTTGGGGACGTGGAGTCCAATATTCGCGCGCTCCCTGAAGTGCGTGAAGCGATTGTCGTCCCGGTCGAACGCGACGGACGCGTCGAATCGCTTATCGGGTTTGTCGCCACCGATGTATTGACCCCCGGAGAGACAGACTTTCAGACGAGCCAGCGTCTGCGCCGCGCACTGTTCGAGCGCGTGCCAGCCTACATGGTCCCGCGCACGCTGCGACGTGTGGAGCGCTGGCCGCTGACACCAAATGGCAAGGTGGATCGGCGTGCCCTGGCCCGATTGGCGCCGTGATCCCGTACGCCGACCTCACGTACTGGGGCCTGCTGCTGTATCCAACCCTGCCTACCTTCGTGTTCGCGTGGGGTCGGCGTCTCAGACAAACGTGGATCATCGTCGCCACGCTGGTAATGCTCGCAGTCCAGTATTCCACCGAGCAAACGGTCGGCAACACTGCCGTTCGCGAGGTCTGGCTGGTGATCGCGGTTGCCGCGTTCGAATACCTGGTGGGAGTGGGCTTCCTCGTGCTTCGTCAGCGCACCGAGTTGCGATGCCTGTTCTGGCTGGCGCTCGGCCTGGGCCTCGTGCCGCTGGTTGGCGCTCGAACATTGCCAGCAATTGCGCCCGCGTACGCCGCCGGCTTCCTCGGAATTTCGTATCTGACCTTTCGTGCCCTGGATGTCACCATCGGCATCCAGGATCGCCGCATCCTGGAACTGCCCCTGCCGACGTACCTTACCTATCTTCTGTTTTTCCCAACCATCTCCTCAGGGCCAATCGACCGCTATCGTCGCTTCGAATCAGACTGGATGCGGTCGCGCAGCGGGCGCGACTTTATTCAGGACCTGGACGGTGCGGTCCATCGGATCTTCACGGGGTTCCTCTACAAGTTCGTGCTGGCGGAGTTGATCCGCAGCCACTGGCTTGAGCCCGCGGCGAGCCTGCCTGGCCCACTCGGCACGGCAGCCTACATGTACGCCTACAGCCTGTATCTGTTTTTTGACTTCGCGGGCTACACGGCGTTCGCGGTGGGCATCAGCTACCTGTTTGGCATTCACACACCTGAAAACTTCCATCGGCCGTTCATCGCGCGTGACATCCGTGACTTCTGGAATCGGTGGAACATGAGCCTGTCGTTCTGGCTGCGCGACCATGTGTACATGCGCTTCGTCATGGCCGCTACGCGCGGGCGCTGGTTCAGCAGCCGTTACACCGCGTCGTACCTGGGGTTTGGCCTCTCAATGGGCCTGATGGGCCTGTGGCACGGTTTTGCCGTCCACTACCTGGTGTATGGCCTGTATCACGCGGTGCTCCTGATTGGACATGACCTCTTCACTCGCTGGAACAACGTGCACCGCGCGTGGGGCAACACGCCCCTCTGGCGGCTGGCAGGCATCCTCGTAACCAGCCAGTTCGTGTGTTTTGGCTTCCTGATCTTCTCGGGTCACCTGTTCTCTAGCTGAGGGCGCCGCACGAGCCTATCCGGGCAGCGAAGCGTCCATGATGCGGAAGAAAGCCGAAGTTTCAGCGGAGGTCGGATCGAGCACGTCCGGGTGATCTGCTGAGGCCGTGTAGCGGACGATGTGCACCGACGAGTCGAGCGCAGTGGTAATCGAGGTACAGGAAACTGTTCTGGGCGAGCCGGGGTCGAAAGCAAGGCCCAGCAGCCCCTCTTCGTTGCTCAACGACATCTCTTGGCCGAGAGCCGGCAGCGGTGTCGGCTGCAGTTGGCCGTTCGAGTCGGCCACGCGGATCAGACCACCGCGCTCCTAGACGAACGCCCGTCGAATGGCATCGGGTGGCCAGGCAAAGAATGGTGGTCCCTTCAGGCCGCCGATCACCGGCGCCAGCGTGAGGCGGTGGCGCTCACCGGCTTCGTCGTGGCGCTTGATACGCTGGCCGTGGGTCTGGCGTTGGGTCGTCGTCGATCCGGCGTGTACTACCGGCCGGAGCTCCATTCTCCTGGGTCGAGCTGGCCCATCGTCTCGTGGAAATACGCATCCAGCGCCTGGTCGTAATAGACCCAGCCCACTCGGCTGAGATGCGAATTGGGATCGGTGACGAAGTGCGAATCCGTGTCGTGGTTCTCGAAGTCGACCACCGGAGCACCATACTGGGCGCCCAGTGCGCGCAGTCGAGTGTAATACTGCATACGCGCCTGTCCTGAGATTCCCATGTAATCATAATAGGTGCCGGGAATGGGTTGGGAGATGATCAGCGGCTGCGCGTCCAGCTCGGAAAGTCCACGCAGCAGCAAATCGAGGTCCGTGAACTCGGCGGTGTGGTCCAGGTTGTCCACGAACCAGGCATCGTCGTGCTGGGCTTCGCGCTCCGGAACCAGCTTGCTGTATTTTTCGGTCCACACCTGGTTATCGAAGCCAAACGGATTGTTGTTAGCGCTGGCCTGCTCCTCCTGTTCGGCCTGCTGCAGCAGCGCTTGCCAATCTATCGGCGCCGCCTGGTGCGGCACGTCCGGGTTGAGGTCGCTGCGACTTTGAATGTACTGGTCTGTGTCCAGTGCGTCTTGCGCATGGAGCCTGGCAGTTTCCGTCTCGCCGTCGGGTAGCGACTGATCGTAGAGTGCCAGGTCTTCAGGAGTGCCGCTGGCGAGCCTCGCAACGGCAAGCGCCAACTGTGGATCCTGGTTGAGCATCGCTGGTGAATTCTCCAGCTCCTTCGCGGCGCCCTGTTTGATCGCGAGGCTCAGATCGGGGCTGAAGACCAGCGCGCTGAGGTGTAAGGCGGAGGACTCGGCCGCATAATACTCAGGGGGCGGGTCATGGAGGAAGAAGAAGGGCGGTGATACCGAAATGACGATCTTCTGTCCGCGCACGGCGTCGGCCTCGGCGGCGACGTCCTCGAGAATGATCAGGCTGGTCGTCTGACCGCCACCTATGGGAAAGACGGTAAAGCCCGTCGGGTAGCTCGCGAAGACGACGCTGGCATGATATGGGTTATCGAAAGCGAGCTCGGAGCTCCCGTAGATCAGTAGCAGATCCTTATTCTGGAGAGCTTCCCGCTGAAGTTCACTGCCGCGGCTTTTGAGCGGGAACATGAGCGGGGCCAGGGCGTGAATGTACTGGTGCGTAAGCGCCTGGTGCGTGTCATCACCAAGAGTGCCGAGGAGGAGTCCCAGGCTGAGCGCCAGGGTTGCCAGGTGGTTCATTTGCTAAACTTTAAGGATCCGTCAGGCAGTGGTGTGCGTCGTATTTTAGACGACGGGCTGTCGCAGAACGCGCCGTCGGTGGCGTTGGCATGAGAATGCTGTAAGAAATATCAGACGTGTGGCAGCGCTTTGTGCGGATCGCGCTCCGGTCCGTCGTCCAGGCGCTACGCAAGCTGAGGTCCAGGTGGGGCTGCATGGTATGCTTGTCTTACCGCGATACGCGCGGGAGTTGTGAGGATGACCAGCGGCACGCTCTACGACGATGGACATGTCAGGTTGGACGACCAGGGCATCACGCTGCGCCACTACTACTTTCCCTTCGCTACCAGCAAGCACATTCCTTACGCTCAGATCCGTCGGATCGAATTACGGCCGATGGGCTGGCTCTCAGGCAAAGGCCGTCTGTGGGGCACGTCGAGTCCCTTCTACTGGATGCCGCTCGAGGTGACCCGAACCCGTAAAAGTCGAATGATTATCCTGGACCTTGGCCGCCGTGTGAAACCGGCGTTTACGCCCGATGATCCCGACAAGGTTATCCGGTTCATCCAGAAACAACGGACCGGCTAAGGACAGCGAGCGGCGGCGGTCAGATAATGCTCCAATGCCTGGCGTACCTTGGACCGACCCGGTGCAGGGGTACACGCTGATTGGTCTCCGAGACCTGGAGCGCATCACAAGCCTCGGCAGCGTTCCCGATGCGGCAGATCACCGGTGGGGCCAACGCCTGGGGGTGACGGCGGGGCGGAGGCTGCCCCTGGCAGAGGCGGCCGCGCTGGCGCTGGCTGGTCCGGAGCCACCAACCCGATCGACCTCGCCTGAGGGCTCACCCGAGGCGTGGGCGGGCCCGCTGACCCGCCGATAACGAGATCACCGCACTCCTGGCACGCGGCCTCAGCAACCGTCAGATTGGCGCGATCCTGGTGATCACCGGGCGGACGGTAGCGACCCATGTCGAGCACATCCTGAACAAGCTCGGCTTCGCCTCAGGCACTCAGATCGGCGTGTGGGCGGTGGAGCACGGCCTGCTCCCGCCCAGCGGCGCCACCCGGCCGCTCAGCCAGCCGGCGAGCATCGGTTACAGCAGTTATGTCTACGCGCCTGCGCCCTCGTATTGATGCGCTACCTGACAGTTGAGAAATACTGCGCGCTGGCGCTGTGCGATACGGGCCGTACCAGGAGTGCGATGCCGGTTCCAACTAGCCAGATCCAGGCGCTGAGCACGGTCACTGGCCCAGCATCCGGACCGCCGAGAGCGGCCACGAGTGTCTGGAGCATGCCAATGCCTGCGACCACCAGGGTAAGCCAGCCGATAAACGCCGGCGCACGCTGAGACCGCAACAGCAACCACCCAGCGCACACCATGGCTAGAGGAATTACGATGCCGTCGGCATCGTCCATCGTGGAACCCAGCGCGAACAAGGCGAGGACACCAGCGTCGGCGCCACCACGCTGCGCCAACTCTCCCAGCGCGTACAGCATGCCGGCATGCGTCCACTGGATAGCCATCGCAGCGCCTGCCGAAATATAAGCGATGCAAGCAAGCACACCGTCCTTGCCTGCCAGGGCGATCAGCAAGACAATCAGCACGCCGAACAGCGTATTGATCAGACCGTCGAGCAACCCGAGCAGCGCGAGAGCGCGGCCGTGTTCGGCTGCAAAGGCCAGCGCGGTGGCCGCATCCGGGTCCCCGTGGAGCACGCCACCAGGACCAAGCAGGATACTGGCGATAAAGAGAGCTGCGAGTACAAGGGCAGTCAGTGAAGCCAAACGAGCGAGTGTGGCGGGCTGCGGGTCAGTTGCGTCCATGCGGGTGGTACTCCGTTTTCTTGGGATCGGGTCGATCGACGCCTCAAGGATCGCTGGGAATCGCCCGGTTACCAAGCATGCGAGCACCGCTCGTAACTTGCGCCTTTGCGCGCAATGGCGGTGTGCTGGCCTACCCCAGATCAGGGCGTCAGCACGCTCGCGCGTTTTTGATCGAACTGGCATCCTGTACGGCGTGGCGACGACCTTGCGCGTGGTGCTCGCGGAGGACAGCTACCTCGTGCTGCAGGGAATTCGGCGGCTGCTCGAGAACGAGCCATCGATTGAGGTACTCGCCACGTGCGCAGATCTGGCCGGCTTGAAGAGGGCGGTCGCACGTGCCGAACCGGATGTGGTTGTCACGGACATCCGCATGCCGCCAGGCAGCACTGACGAAGGCATACAGGCGGCCGCGTCGTTCCACCAGACCAATCCGCACCTCGCCGTGGTCGTCCTGAGCCAGCACGACGAGCCGGAGTATGCGCTCAAGCTTCTGGAGCATGGCTCCGCTCGGCGCGCCTACCTCTTGAAGGACAGTCTCAACGACGCCCGACACCTGATCGAGGCGATCCATGTCGTGGCCAGCGGCGGCTCCGTGATCGACCCGAAAGTGGTCGAGTCGCTGGTTGCCGCGCGAGCTCAACGCAGCGACTCGCCCGTCCAGGACTTGAGTGCGCGCGAGCGGGATGTGCTTGCGCTCATGGCCGAAGGCTGCAACAACGACACCATCGCGGCGCGCCTTCAACTGTCGATCCGGATGGTGGAAAAGCACATCAACGCGATCTTCTCCAAGCTGCGGTTAGCTGAGGAAACCGACGTGCACCGCCGCGTCAAAGCCGTGCTCATCTATCTCGCCGACAGCGGAAGCTGAGGGAGTAGGCATGCACGCCATAGTCGCGTGGGGCACGACAGCATTGACCGTCGGACTACTTACCGCCGCGATAGCCTTCTCCGCCACACCCGGTTCCGGCGCGACGGAGTTGCCGCCAAGCACAGTGCTATTCGCACTGCAGTTCGTGCCGCTGGCAGTGGTTGGCGCCCTGATCGTCGCGCGGCGCCCAACGCATCGCATTGGCTGGCTGCTGGTCGGCATCGGATTGTTGTTTGCGCTTGGTGGAGCGTCGGCCACGGTGGCGCGTTATTTTTACGTGTCGGCGCCGGCCGTAGGCGGCGCGCTGGTGGTCGCCAGCAACCAGCTGTTCAAGCTCGTCTTTTGTGGCGGCGCGCTGCTATTGCTCTTGTTCCCGACCGGGCAACTACCGTCACGACGCTGGGGCTGGTTGCCAGTCGCGTTGGCCACTGTCGTGCTCATCGCTATCGCGGCGGATGTCGTCACGCCAGGTCCCGTGATCGATTATCTGGTCACCCAGCCACCCCGGAATCCGTTTGGTGCAGACCCACTCACCTCACTGGTGCGCGCCATTGACCGAATCGGCTTTGCCGTCTTCGCTGTGCTCGCGGCTGCCGCGGCGGTTTCGCTGGTCAGTCGCTATCGTCACGCGGTTACCGAGGAACGCCTTCAGCTCAAGTGGTTTGCGCTCGCGGCCGGTGTCTGGGCAACGACGCTGGTGGCTGATGGTGTCTTTCGTGTCATGTTTGCTGGACCCACGTGGCCGGAGCTGCCCTTCCAGATCGGGTACTCAGTGGGTACCATGGCAATGGCTGTTGGCATCGGCGTAGCCATCCTCCGTCACCGTCTGTTTGACGTGGACGTGGTGATTGGCCGCACGCTTGCTTACGCGTTGCTGGTGGCGGTAATTTCCTGCTTCTACGTGGGTGCGGTCGCTGGACTCGGAGCACTCTTCGTACTGAACTCGTCGTCCCAGCTGATTGTCGCAGTCGTCGCGACAGCGGTGGTCGCGGTCGCGTTCCAACCGGTGCGCGGCCAGATGGAACGACTGGGACGACGGCTGGTCTACGGTTCGCGAGCCGGCCCGTACGAAGTTCTTGCGAACTTTACGCGCGGCCTGGAGGGCAGCCCCGCGGCCGAAGAGCTGCTCCCGACGATGGCAGCCATGCTCGCAAAAGGCACTGGTTGCGATGCGGCCACCGTCTGGGTATGCCAGCAGGGGCGTGCGACACCAGTCGCGATGTGGCCTGGTCCGCAAACCACTCCGCCTGGTGCCGCGACCCGGTCAGTTCCGGTACTGCAAGCCGGCGAACAGTTGGGAGAACTGTCGGTGATGCGGCGTTCAGGCGAGCGTCTGTCACCGACGGAGGAGGATCTCATGGATAGTCTGGCGCTCCAGGCTGGACTGGTCTTGCGGAACGAGCACTTGCAGCAGCAGCTTCGCGATCGCCTGGAGGAGCTCCGCGCGTCGCGCCAGCGGCTGGTCTCGATTCAGGACGAGGAGCGCCGTCGGCTCGAGCGCGATCTGCACGACGGCGCCCAACAAGAGCTCGTCGCGATGCGCATGAAGCTTGGGCTGGCGAGCGCCGCAGCAGGCTCCGACCCTACAAGTGTCGTGCCGCTACTGGAGGAGCTGCAACATGACCTCGGGGTCGCGCTGAATTCGCTGCGCGACCTGGCACGGGGGGTATATCCGCCGCTGCTCGAATCCGAAGGGCTCAAAGCCGCTCTCTCTGCACGAGCGCGTTCACTGCCATTTGCAGTGGACATCCGCTGTGACACTCGGCGCTACCCGCGGGAGGTCGAAGGCGCCATCTATTTCTGCTGCGCGGAGGCGCTTCAGAACATCGTCAAGCATGCGGAAGCCAAGCATGCTTCGGTCGGCGTGCGCACACAGGACGACGCAGTCTGCTTCGAGGTGCGCGACAATGGCCGGGGTGGGTTGGTCGATGGAACTGGTGTTGGAAAAAGCGGGGTGCGCCACATTCGCGATCGGATCGAGGCGCTCGGGGGCACCGTTGACTTCGAGACAACCGTGGGCGGGGGGAGTCTGGTGACCGGCTACGTGCCATTGACTTGACCGCGGCAGCAGCCGACGATTCCTGTAAACGCGGTTCAACAACAGGAGCATACGCGGTCGTGTCACTGAGCACCTTCATCCTATCCCTGACGCTTGCTGTCGACATTTTTGCGGCTGGATTGGCGTACGGACTCGCCGGGCTGCCGCGCGCCCGGTGGTTCACGATGGCACTCGTTTTCAGCTTCTTCAGCACGCTGCTGCCGGTCGTCGGGATCCTGGCGGCTCGGTGGCTCAGCGATGCGCTGGGGACCGCGATCGCGTACCTTGCTGGCGGCTTTCTCATTGTGACGGGCTTGCGCGCGTTGGGTAGCGTGTTTGTGGCAGGCGACGGCCAGCAGGAGTCGAAGCTTTCACTCGAACCCGGAGCGTTGGCAGTCACGGCATTCGTGGTGGCAGTCGATAATCTCGCGGTTGGTCTTGCGTTGGGTATTCTGCCGATCCGACTCGGCGCGCTGCTGGGGTATCTGGCGGTGCAGTCATTCGTGGCGGCGCTCCTCGGGCTGGCTCTCGGCCAGCGTTTGGGGACGCGCCTTGGGACCGGCGCCGCGGCGCTGGCTGGGGCCGTGTTTGTCGTGTACGGCATGGTGTTGGTGCTGCAAACTGCTTCAGCGGAGGCCACGCCGTGACCGATTCTGAGTTAGCCGTGGGAGGCGAGCGTGACAGCAGCTGGCGCTTCGGGCCGCGCGCCACGCACAAAACCAAACGCCAGCCCAGGCGGGCTACTCCGCCGCGAACGCCGGAAGCCGGCCGGTCGGCAGCGCGGCGGCACCCCTGGCAAGCGCGATCAACTCATCCACGGACCACTGGTCATAGGCATGTGTTCCGTATTTCACCGCTGTGATCTGCCCGGACGGCGCGATCAGAAAGTCGCCAGGGAGGCCGAATGGGCCTCCTGAAAGCCGCAAACCAAAATGCCCATGCGCCACCCCGCGCGCGGCAGCGCCCAGGGCCCTGAGGCTCAGGAAGCCAGGCGACGTTTCCACGCCATATTTTTTGTACAGGGCCTTCGTCGGATCGCCAACCAGCTCGAAGGGAACATCCTTCTGGTACGAACGGATTGATTTGGCGGAGGAGTGAAAGACGATCACCTCTTTAACGCCCACAGCTTCGATCTCGTCAGCACGCACGCGCAACTGGGAAATGTGCGTGTTGCAGATCGGGCAGTCCACGAATCGTCTGAATTGCAGGTGGACGAGACGGTCAGGATCGGGGAGCTTGATCGGCTCACCAGTGACGGATTCCAGCGTTGTAGCTGGAACAATATCGCCTGTTTTGAATTTCATGATCAGTCACTCCTTTAAGCAGTTCGACGTGACACCTTCGAGCGCCATCAACAACTCGGCCGGCTCGAGCCGGTGGGTCCGCGGTTCAACCGAGGTGTACCGTGTCGGCTATCGCTGTCTTAGACACGCGCCGCCTGACAAAGTGGGCGGTAGTGCAATGACGCCGGCCGACTCGGCAGCACGCGCGGCAAGCCGAACTGCGAGAGCAGGCTGGACTCGAAGCGGGTCATTGCCGAAATGCGATCGCCCGCCACCGTGAGCACCAGCAGTCCAATACCGTGGAGAATGGGCGCACGCGGATCCGGCAGATAAAACCCGAACGCGGGCTGCCCGTTGGCGCGCGTCGCCACGAGCAGTTGTCCCGGCTGGAGGACGGCGTCAA
>JAFAOS010000425.1 GCA_019247515.1 Chloroflexota bacterium
TGCGCAGCGTGCCGCCGTCAATCAGGTCGTCGCCACGCAGATGGGCCAGGCGGTCCAGCGCCGCGAGCCCACCTTCGAACTTCTCGGGGACCGGCGGCAGCGGATAGGCCGACGGCGCCGCGGCCGACAGCTGACCCGAGAGCTGCGAGGCAAACGCCGCCGGAATGTACTTGCCCAGGTCCATCTTGATCGGGGCGACAACCAGGTACGTCGCCCAGACCTCACCGGGGGAATCGCCGTCGCGGAAGAAGACCAGCGCGTGCCCGCGAGGTCGATCCGGATCTCCCGCCTGGAACGTCAGCACCGTCCGAGATTGTAAGCTCAGACCTGCGCACGTGCGGTTGTTCCTGTACGACACCCTCTCGGCCGGGGAGAAGGCGCTGCCTGAGGGGCCGATCAAGCTGTACGTGTGCGGCGTCACTCCGTACGACACCACCCACCTCGGGCACGCCTTTACCTTTGTTCAGTTCGACGTGCTGGTGCGCGGCATGCGCTGGCTGGCTCCCAGGCGCGAAGTCACCTACATCCAGAACGTCACCGACATCGACGATTCGATCCTCGCTCGCGCGCGCAAGCTCGGCGTGGACTGGCGCGCGCTCGGCGATGACCAGGTCAAGCTATATACCGAGGACATGCAGGCGCTGCGCGTCGCCGGTCCGCGGCACCTGGTGCGGGCAACTTCGGCCATTCCGACGATCCAAGGCCTGATCCAGGTGCTGCTGGACCGCGCTGCCGCCTACACCGCGAATAGCGGCAGTGTGTTCTTTCGCGTCCGTTCACGACCCAGCTACGGCGAGCTGTCGCGACTGTCGCGCACGCGCATGCTCGAGATCGCCGGGCAGCAGGACGATGCCGACCTGGACGATCCGCGCAAGGAAGACCCGCTCGATTTCGCGCTGTGGAAGGGCTGGTCGGGTCGGGAGGACGAGCCGTGTTGGGACAGTCCATGGGGGCGCGGCCGACCGGGCTGGCACATCGAGTGCTCGGCGCTGTGTCGTCAGTACCTGGGCGAGCAGTTGAGCGTGCACGGCGGCGGGGCGGACCTGATCTTTCCGCATCACGAGAGCGAGATCGCGCAGAGTGAGACGGCGCTTGGGGTCCGCCCGTTTGCCGAGATCTGGTCGCACGTGGCCATGGTGCGCATGGACGGCGAGAAGATGAGCAAGAGCCTGGGCAACATGGTTTTCGTGCGCAAGCTCCTCGAGCAATTCAGCGCCAACGCCGTCCGCGTGTATCTGCTGGAGCACCACTATCGGCAGGCCTGGGAATGGTCGCCCGCCGAGATGGACGCTGCCGCGCGCCGAGCATCTGCCCTGGAGTCGGCCGCCCGAGCGCCGGACACCACGCCGGCTGAGACCCGAGAAGCCTTCGGAGCCGCCCTGGCGCATGACCTGGACACGCCGCGGGCGCTGGAAGTGCTCGAAAAAGCCAGCGGCGCCTCGGCGCGCGATCTCGGAGGGGTGCTCGGGCTCGAACTCTGAGACCGTCGCTGCACGAGTTATGTGCATGTGTCTCGCCAGACTATGCGCCGGCCTGCGACAATCGCTGGCTTGAGCGTCGGCATGGATCGATCTGCCTCGCGGTACCACTCCGGCGGCCCGCGCCTGGCCCGCGCGCCACAGGCGGTCCCCGCTCAGTTGCCTGCCCGCCATTCGGCCGCGGCGGCCACGTTAATGCTCCTGATGCGACTGATCGTCGCCATCATGGTCGTGGCCGCGATCGTCCTGCTCGGCCCCGGCTTCGTGCTCGATGCTCCACAGCCGGCCCCGCGGATCAGTGATGCGATCGTCGTGATCAGCGGCGACGAACAGATGGCGCGGTTCGCCGAGGGCGTCAACCTGTACCAGCAGGGATTCGGAAAGTACCTGGTTTTTTCGGGAGCCGCCTACGACAACGGCACCAGCAACGCCGACGTCATGCGCAGTCTGGCGGTCGAGCGCGGCATCCCGGAGTCGGCCATCCTCGAAGAGCCGCAGGGCGAGGACACGTGGGGCAATGCCGTCTACACGCGGCGGGTGCTCGAGGACCACGATCTGCAGAGCGCCATCCTGGTGACCTCGCCCTACCACCTGCGACGCGCGCAGGTCACCTTCGACGCCGCCTACGCCGGCAGCGGCATTCAGTTGACCGTGCACGCCGCGCCCGACAGTCAGTGGCGCAAGCTGTCATGGTGGCAGCAAGCCGAAACGCGGCGGCTGACGTTCACCGAGCTGCAGAAGCTGGCCTACATCGTCGCAACCGGCCAGTACCACTGAGCCTTACCTGGCGTAGCCTGTCAGCTCGACGTATCCCTGCCCCGTGCGGTCGCCGCTGATCGTCACCGCGCCTTCCCAGTACTGCAGCAAGCCCGGCATCTCGGGGAAATACAGCTCCTGGTCCTGGAGCTGGGGACTCGCCAGGACGTGCGCGCCGTCGGGCAGTGTCAGCTGCCAGCCCGACGGGTAGACCGCGCCGGTGTGCGGGCTGGTCCACGAACCCACTGCGGTTGCAACTACCGCGCCGGGTGCAAGGTCCTGCACTTCGCCGTCGGCGAGAATGTACGAGCCGTAGACCGCGGTCGTTTCACCCGAGTCCGAGCGCAGCACGTAAAGCATCAGCTCCGTGTTGTCGTCGAACTGGAGGCTGTACCAGTCCCAACCATCCCGAGCGGCGATGATGAAGTTGCCCCACTGGTGGTCCATCCAGGCGGTGCCCGAGGCGTCCACGGCCGAGCCGTCCGCGCCGGTCAGCGTCCCGGACACGGATAGCCGCGTCCGCGAGTAGTAGTAGGAGCCGCCCATCAGCGGGTAGTTGATATATCCGCCGTTGTGCAGCGCGGGCGGCTTTTCATCCTGCAGCGTCAGGTGCAGCTCGAATGGCGCCGCGACCCCGGCGCCCGGCGTCATCGCCGCCTGGATCGTGTCCACGCTGCCCGAGTGATCAAGCGTCCAGCCGCCCACATCCAGCGGAAACGCGCTGGCGGCCGAGGCGCTCTGAGCGAAGCGGGCCTGGTGGCTGAACGCCCGGCCGCTGATGTCCGAGATGGCATAGTGCGCCAGGTAGCCCGTCGGCTGATCCTGGCGTCGCACCTGGAAGATGACGAACTCGAAGCCGTACGCGTGACCGTCGGTCGCCGTGAGGTGGCCGGTGTAGTACCACCACTCCGTGAGCGCGTCGTGCGGCCCGGCGTCCTGCGGAAAGACCACGGGCGGCGGAGGCGCGGCCGTCGCGGACGGCACATCCGGCAGCGGCGCCGACGGACTCGCGCAGCCTGCCACCAGCACCAGCACGCAGCACAGAGCCAGCCAGCTAATGCGACGCATGCGGCGCCCCCGAACGGAAAAAGCGCGGCAACCAGGCGGGCGCCCACCAGTTCCAATCGCCTAGCAATCGCATCGTGGCCGGCACCAGCAGCGCCCGGACCAGGGACGCGTCGAGCAGGACGGCGATGGCCGTGCCCAATCCGAGCGCTTTGATCAGCACGATGTCGGCCGCGACGAACGAGAGACTGACCAGCACGACGATCGCCGCCGCGCTGGTGATGATGCGGCCGGACTTCTCCAGGCCGCGCGCAACGCTCGAAGCGTTATCGGCACCGTCCAGGTGAGCCTCCTGGACCCGCGAAAGGAGGAAGACCTCGTAATCCATCGACAGCCCGAAGAGGACGCAGAACATGATGATCGGCAGCGATGCCTCGACGTAGCCCAGCGGCTGGAAGTGCAGCGGACCCGAGAGCGCCCCGTCCTGGAAGATGACCACCAGGGCGCCATAGCTCGCCAGGATGGACAGCACGTTCATGACGACCGCCTTGAGCGGCAGCACGACCGAGCCAAAAGTTCGCAGCAGCACGAAGTAGATGGCCAGCACGACGATCAGCGCGGCCCGCGGGAACTGGCTGTACAGCCGGTCGGCGTAGTCGATCACGCCGGCCGTTCCGCCACCGACCAGCATCTCGAAGCCCTGGGGCGGTTGTGTCGCCCGAACGGCGCGGACCAGCGCCTTCGACCGATCGTCTGTCTGACCGTAGCGACTGGTCACCGTTGCCAGCAACGTGTCCTGGCGGACGGTCGCTTGCGCAAGGGCCTGCGCGTAGCCGTCGCCGATGCGGTTCGGGTCGGCAAAGATCAACGCGTATTGTTCGGGTGTGATGCGCGGGTCGACGCTGATGACACTTGTGACCCGCTGCACGCTCGGATCAGCCTGCACGCGGCGCATGAAATTCGCCAACGCTTCCACGTGATCCGCGCGCAGTGGGCTCGACCCATCCGTGGTGCGGAACACCAGCAGGACCGGCGACAGCTCGCCCGCGCCCCAGTGCGCCTGCAACAGGTCGAACCCGCGGCGCGACTGGACGTCGGTCGGCAGGATCGACGCATCCGGCGCGCCGAATTCCACCCGCAAGAACGGTAAGCCGAGCCCGACCAGGATCACCAGCAGCGGCACGAGCACCGCCAGC
>JAFAOS010000114.1 GCA_019247515.1 Chloroflexota bacterium
GGCCTGGCCTGCGAGACGTCCCGTCTCTAAGCTCAGCGTGCGACCGGCGATCTCAACTTCAAGTTTGTGGGTAGCCACAGCTTGGAAACTCCTGTAACTAGCACCGCGGGGTGGCGCGTGGCAGGCAGCAGCCACCCGGGCTGGGACAATTCCGCGGCAACGGCCTCGGAATCCATGGTGGGTGAGCGCGACAACCGAACCGTGCGCCGAACGGCTAGCGCCGCAGGCCAAGATCGGCGATCAGTTGCAGGTAGCGGTCGTGCTCGGTGCGGGACAGATAGTTGAGGAGTCGGCGGCGGCGGCCAACCACCTTGAGCAGCCCGCGACGGGAGTGGTTGTCGTGCTTGTTGGCTCGCAGGTGCTCGGCCAACGCATTGATGCGCCGGATCAGCGACCGCGTGAGCCGCTGAGTCGGCCAGGGGGAGCGCCGAAAGTAGGAACGTCATCGGGTCGGTGTGCCGGCTCCTGCCGAGGAAGGTCATCATCCCCGTCGAATTGAACGCGTGGGAAGGCACCGTTCATGGCGGCCCGACCCCCTGGCCGTCATGCGTCCCTGCGTGTCGGATCGGAGACTGCACCACATGCCCGGCTCTGCACCACATGCCCGGCTCTGTCAGGTGCGTGGGGGCCACAATCCGCTCCTACCCTCTGGATCTCCTGGATGACTCCATTGTGAGCAGCGAGGCGTGCTCCGCCCACACACGGCACCCACACATTGGCCACACGTGGCCCACCCAGAGACCAATGCCGCCAAATTCGGGTGCATGCAACAAGGGCAGTGCGGATCGAGCCCAGCTCGCCATCGCTGAGGCCCGAGCGTAACTGCGTCGTCAGGGCACGAGGTGCTGTTCGGCGGTCCAGGCAGCCATCTGTGCCCGTGATCGACAGCCGAGCTAGCCCACGATCGTGGCCACGTGCCGCTCCGCCGTCGCTTCGGCAATGACCAACCGTTGGCAATCTCGCGGTTGGTCAGCCCGCCGGCGATCAAGGACGCGACCTCGGGCGCGCAGTGAGCCCGTGTGGAATGACCGCCGTCGCCTGGCCAATGACGTGCTGGCGCCGCGCGTGGCCACGCTGGCAGGCTTGCTCGTCGCGGCGCCGCTCACGCCCAGCTCGGCGAGCCACCAGTCGTCGGCATCGAGCACACCGGCAGGCTACTCGGCCGGCCGGCTGTGCAACTGTCGCCGTGACATGGGCGGGTCGATTGCACAGCCGCGCAACCGACTGTCCCGGTATGAGCGCCGACATTCTGAGCCACCGCGCTGAGTTTCTTGTTGGCCGGCGAACACTCGCTGGCGTAGCCACTTCAGGGGCACACTCGCCACGATCCGAATCGGAGCATGACGATGCGTCATCGTCTCTCACCCCCTCTGCAGCCGACCAGGGGTGGCTCACTCATGGTCGGCACGCCGGCTCGGTTCGTCGTCGGCGCTGACAGGCGGGGCACCTTCGCGCAGCTTTGGCGCAGCAATCGGCTTGCCTGATTGGCTTGCAGTAGTTGTGAGCGCTGCGGCTACGGCATCGCTGACCGGCCGTTCTCGCCCGCACTGCCAGGCCGCCTCGAATCGATGCGGGCCGAGGACGGCGCGTAACGCGGCCAACTCCCGCTCCTGCTTTCTAACATTGGCAGCGGATTGGGAGCGAAAACGGTCACCGGCTCGCGCAGCCCGAGCCGCCCGTGGACCCAGTATTCGTCCTTCGGTGTCACGCAACGCCGCTGCACTCCCGAACAACTCCGCGGCATGCTCGGCCTCCCCAGCATCGGCGGCGAGTGCTGCCAGGCCCTCCAGGCACTCAGCCATCCCACCCAGCGCTCCTAGCTTCTGGAACATCCGCAGGCTCTCGCCCAAGAGCTCCACCGCTTCTGCCCTGTCGCCGCGTGCGCGCGCGGCACGCGCGGCGTGCCTGATGGCCCATGCCGCGCCGCTGCTGCGGTCACCCAGTTTGGAGTAGACCTCCCGACTGGCGTCAAACAGCTCTTTTGCGCGGTCGTGCTCGCCTCGCTCTGACGCAACCATACCGAGCGCAACAACGGCTGCTGCGATCCCCCTCGAGTCCCCTGCGTCGCGAGCGTGGCGCAGCCGCTCGTCGAGGAGGGCTTTCTCCTGTCGGTAATCACCACGCCTGAATGCCAAATTCGCCAGGGTTCCCAGCGGGCCGTAGATCCAGTGGGCACGCTCGGGATCGGTGAATTGTCGATACAGGCCCACGCTTTCCTCCGACAATGCCCGGGCTCGCGACTCGTCACCGAGATACAACGCGTTCGAGCCGAGCCAAAAGAGGTCTTGCGCAATGGACGCGGGATCGTCGAGCTCCCGCGAAAGCCCAAGGCTTGCCGAAAACATCGCATCCGCCGCGGCAAAGTCGTTCTGGTTGCGGGCGAGAATGCCGGCTCCTCGCAGCGCACGCTGTCGTGCCTGCTTCGCCGCCACGGAAGCACTCGTTCCCGATCGGGAATCCAGCTCAAGTGCACGCGCAAGCCAGGCTCGACCCTCGCCAACGTAGCCGCGCCGCCACCAGAACAGGTACATGTCGCCGGCCAGGCGCAGCGCAGCCTCAGCGGTGGATGGATGCTCCAAGGCCCCTGCGAGGGCCGCGCGCACATTGTCCTGCTCCCGGTCCACGCGCGCCAACCACAGCGCCTCCTCGATGCCGGACCAGACTGCGTCCCCGATCGTCAGGCACCAATCCAGATGGCGGGTGCGGAGCATCGCGAGGTGGCCCGATGCGCGCAGGCGTTCAGCCGCGTACTGTCGCAACGTCTCCAAGAATCGGAACCGGATACTCCCGTCGGTCGATTCGGTTTCCAGAAGCGACCGATCGACCAACCGGGCAAGGAGGTCGAGCACGTCCTCGCCCGCGATCTGCGCAGCTTGCTCCGGATCTGCGCAGACGGCCTCGGCGGCCTCGAGCGAGCAGCCACCCGCGAACACCGACAGCCGGTTGAACAGCGTCCGCTCCGCGTCTGAGAGGATGTCGTAGCTCCAATCCACCGTGGCCCGCAACGTCTGCTGCCGGCGCGCAGCGGTGCGGACGGCCGACGCGAGCAGACGGAAGCGATCACTCAGCCGGACGGCGATCTGATCGGGCGTCAGCACCTTGCTGCGGGCCGCCGCTAACTCGATCGCGAGCGGCATCCCGTCCAGCTGGCGACAGATATCGACCACAGCTGCGGTATGGTCGGTCGGACAAAAGCCCGGCGCTGCCGCCGCCGCACGCTCGACGAACAGCCGCACAGCCTCGGTTTCCAATAGGTCCTGTGGACTGGGCTGGTCAGACGAGTTGGGCAAGGCCAAGCCGGGCACGCGCCAGGCGGTCTCCCCAGGAATCCCCAGTGTCTCACGACTGGTAGCGAGGATGTGCACCTCAGGGCAATTCTGTAAGACGTGCTCGGCCAGCCTGGCGCACGCGCCGACGACGTGTTCACAGTTGTCCAGCACCAGCAGCGGCCGGCGCTGGCGCAAGGCATCGGTCACGACCTCCAGGAGCGGTCGACTGGGTTGCTCGGGAATCCCGAGTGCCGTGGCGACGGCCTGGGGCACGAGGTCTGGGTTCGCCAGGGGCGTGAGGTCGACCAGCCAGACCCCACCGGGGACGGCGTCCACGAGCCCACGGGCGACCTCAAGCGCAAGGCGGGTCTTGCCGATTCCACCCGTCCCGGTCAGGGTGAGCAGTGGCACGCGCTGCAGCAGCTCACAGACCTCGTCGACCTCGCGCGCGCGGCCGACGAAGCTTGACAGCGGCAGCGGCAGGGTGTGCCGGTCGTAGCCGGGCTCGGTGGCTGGGACAGGGCCCCGACGTGGTTGGGCCGTGTGCAGTAGAGCCGCCGCCTCCACCTCGGGGAGACCCAGGCCGCGCACCAGCAGCCGCACGGTGCTCGGCCGCGGCGCCTGCTTGAGCCCGCGCTCCAGGTCGCTGATGGCCCGCCCGCTCAGCCCGGCCCGCTCGGCCAGCTCCTCCTGCGTCAGGCCACTGGCCAGGCGGTGCTGGCGAAGCAGTGCGGCGAACGACGAGGTGGCCACGACACCAGTCCGGCATCTTACACGGCGGCGTGTGGGTCACGTGTGGCCACCGTGTGTGGGCGCCGTGTGTGGTCGCGGAAAAACGACCGCGCGAGACTGGCGCCCATGAGGACGCCCACCGCTGTGCTCGCGCATCTGGTAACTGCGGGCCGATTGGCACTTCCCTGGTCGCTTCTCATGCTCGTCTCGACGACTGGCGCTCGCGCAGTGTACGGCGGCATGGAGTCTCTAGCTCCATCGGTTGAAGTGTCGGGCACGAGGTCCGCTCCGGTCAGCAGCGCCGCATGGCCGGTACTCGAAGTGTCATCGTGCGGGTGACCTTTGTCGACGCAAGTGGCAAGCGGGTGAAATTCCAATGCTCAACGACAGCCGATCGTGTCACAACCGACAGCATGTTCCTGAACCTCGAAGACGTTGCTGCGGTCGCGGCGAACCTATGCGATCCGGTGTCGACCTAGCGGCGGCGTTTGCAGTGGACGCTGAACCAAGGAATTACCTTATGCGCACCATCTACGTTTCTCTCGCTATCCGTCACGTCGCGCTGCACCCGTGGTTTTGCTGGTGGTTGGCAGCAATGGAGGGCTCATGATGGCCCGTCAGCGCACCGGCCGGGGGTCGGCTCGGCACAGCGTTCCTGCACGGCGACACTGGGTGGCGACGCGAATCGCTCTACTGTCAGTGTTCCCATGCTTCACGATGCTGTTCGCTGCATTTGCACCCATTTCACTCGCGCAGGACGACAACGACCAGGTTCTCACGATTGATCATTACGTCCCCCACACGTCAACAGCTCCTGCGACAAAGGGAGAGCAGGTGACCCTCTACATGCGCGAACGCGCGCGAGCCGATGCCGTGCAACAAGGCTCGGCGCTTGCAGGCAAGGTGGTGTTGTTTGTGGAGGGCTCGCGTTTTGGTTCAACGGCCGTCTTCGACGCGCCGTACCAGGACTATAGCTGGATGGCCTATCTTGCTCAGTCCGGGTTCGACACGTTCGGTCTGGACATGACGGGCTACGGTTTCTCGACCCGTCCCGCGCCCATGGATGATCCGTGTAATCTCGATCCCGCCCAACAATCGCTGCTGGCTCCATCGGTGCTATTACCGGAGCCATGTCCGCCGAGCTACACGTCACAGGTAACCACGTTGCGGTCCGACTGGGGCGACCTTGACGCCGCGGTGAACTACGTGCGGGCTCTGCGACGTGTCGACCGGGTGAGCCTGGTCGCCTGGTCATTTGGGGGTTCGCGAGCGGGCGGTTACGCAGCGCTGCATCCGGACAAGATCGACCGAATGGTTCTGCTTGCTCCAGCGTATGACCGCGACCATCCCACAGCGTCACCGCCCGAGGCGGCCACTCCGGGCACGCCGATGGATCTGGCAGTACAAGCGGGCTTGGCAGCGAGTTGGGATCCGCAAGTCAAGTGCTCGGACCAGGTTGATCCTGGGATTCGAGAGGCTATATGGAACGAAGCGCTTGTAGCGGATGGAGTCAGTTGGGCGCCCGGGATGCGACGCGTCCCGCCGTTTCCAACCTGGAGCTGGAATCAGTCGATTGCGGAGAAGGTGCAGGCGCCTACCCTCCTGATCTCAGGCGAACTTGACCAGGTCGTTCCTCAGCAAGTCGTGGAAAGTCTGTACTCGGACCTGCGGACAGCGAACAAGACATTCATCGATCTGGCGTGCAGCTCTCACTTCGCGGCATTGGAAACGCGCCACCTGGCGATGTTCCAGGCGTCGCTCGAGTGGTTGCAGGATGGATCGGTGAACCAGATCCAATACGGGACGATTCGTCTGGGCGACTGAGGCACTCGAACATCCTGTGCAGTGCTACATCGCGATATGACGAACATCTGGGAGACCTCTATCATGATTCATCAACACGTCAGGCGACGAGTCGCTCGGCCTGGCGCTCTCGCAGCAATCG
>JAFAOS010000129.1 GCA_019247515.1 Chloroflexota bacterium
GGGAAGTCGCGTCTCGCACTCGAAGTGAGTGGCCTGGCCGCAGAGCGCGGCATGAGCGTACTGTGGGGCCGCTGCTTCGAGGGTGAAGGCGCGCGGTCCTTTGCCCCGTGGGCGGAGGCGCTCGCCGGCTACTTCCGGGAGCTCGATGCACACGCACTTCAACGCCAGCTTGGCCACCACGCCGCGACACTTGCGCAGATCCTCCCAAACCTGCACGACGCCATGCCTGAGTTGCCTCCGACGCCGTCGACCACGCCCGGCGAGGACCGTGAGCGCTTGTTCGATGCAGCCGTGCACGCGGTGCTCGCCGCGGCGCGCGAGCGTCCCGTGTTGCTCGTTCTCGACGATCTCCACTGGGCCGATCGGCCATCGCTCGCTCTGCTCCGACACCTCGCGCGACACGTGGCCGACGCACCCATCGTTGTCCTCTGCACGCTTCGGGAGGAGGAGCTCGCCACCAACCATCCTCTCGACCAGCTCATTGCCATGCTGCGCCGCGAGTCGCCCTTTCAGCACATAACCTTGCCCGAGCTGAGCCTCGCCGAATCGTCAAACCTGGCCCTCTTGCTTCTCGAGCAACGTGGTGAAGACCAACCTGCCGCGGCGTTGGACGACGTTCTGGCCGAGAGTTTGCTGAGTCAAACGAGTGGCAACCCGTTTTTCATTCTGGAGATGGTTAAGGACCTGATCGAAACCGGCCGGATCGTGCGCCGACAAGACCACTGGGTCGCCGTCTCGCCAACCGCTGCGTGGGACGTTCCGCGTGGAGCGCGCGATGTGATCGATCGGCGCCTGCGGCGCTTGCCAGCCTCTGCGCAGCGCCTGCTGCATGTCGCTTGTGCGTGCACGACGGGTTTCACCTTCGCGGATGCGCAGGCGTTGACCGGTGCCGAAGAAGAATCGCTTCTCGACAGCATCGATGCGGCCTTGCGTTTCCAGCTCCTGCGCGTTATCCACCCGGCGGCAACGCAGGCGCGCTACGACTTTGGGCACGCGCTGATCCGGCAAGCGTTGTACACACGACTCAACCCCGACCGCCGCGCCCGACTACATTTGCGAACCGCCCAGGCGTTAGAGCACGGACCCGTCACCGACGAGCAGGTTGTAGCGCTGGCGACCCACTACCGCCTCGCCGGGCGGTTTGCCGCCCCCGAACACAGCATTGACTATGCGCTGCGCGCTGGAGAAATTGCGCAGGCGAGCTTCGCCTACGAGGATGCCGATACACACTGGCAGTCGGCCCTGGATCTGATGGCATTGCACGGTATCGGGCCCGAGCGCCGGGCCGCGCTGCTCGAGAAGCTGGGCGATCAGCTGTTCATCACGGACCAGGGCGGTGAGCGCGCTGCCGTCTTCTTCGAGCAAGCGCTCGCCCTGTACGAGCGAACCGGCCAGAGCGACGCCGCGGCAAATATCCACTTGCGATTGGGGCGTCTGTTCGGGGGCGCCAACTCCGACCGCCAGGACATACCCCGAGCGCTGCGTCACGCCCGCGCGGCCGCGATGTCCGTACCGCCGAACGAGGTGAGTATGCGGCACGCACAGATCGAGTCACTTTTCGCTCTGACGAGCTTCTACAGTTTGCAACTCGAGGAAGCGCTCGCGGCATCTCAGCGGGCAATGAGCATTGTGGCCGGATTGGACAGCGACGCGGCGCGCGTCAGCGTCTACGGGCACCGCGGTGTTTGTCTGGCCGCCGCCGGCGAGTTGTCGGCCAGCCAGGCGCTCATTACCGAGGCCTATCAGATCGCGGACCGGCTGAACCAGCCGTTTTTCGGTGCCTTCGTGACCATCTGGGGCGGATCCACCCGGTGGGATCTGCTCGACCCCGCTGACGCATGCCGCTGGTACGCGACCGAGCTCGCCCAGCCGCGCACCGCGAATTCCCCAAGCTCCCGCCAGATGCTCTCGTTCCATTTCGAGCGCGCACGGCTGATGATGGGCGCCCTCGCCGAGCCTACGCGCGACGTGCCGCCTGGGGGAGTGTACGAGGTCACGCTCGAGGCGGGGCGTGCGTACGTATCTGGCGACTGGGCGGCGTGCCGTGCAGCCGCCACAACGTTGCTCGAGATGGCCCGCCGCCGAGGCAATGGCTGGGTGGAGTTCTGGGCAGCCCACCAGCTGGCGCGCCTCGCGCTGGCCGAGAACGATGCCACGGGCGCGGAGGATTTGCTGGAGCGCGCACTGGAGCTTGTCGCCGGTCAGCACCACCCGTGGGAAGCGCTCGTCAACGCCGACCTCGCCGTGCTGTACGCCAACCTGGGTCGGACTGATGACGCGCGGGCGGCACTGAACCGCTGCCGGGCAAGCATGCGTCAGAGCGAGGACTGGCGCGGTCTGGCAGGGCGCCTGAAGCTGGGCGAAGCGGCGTTGGCGGCGGCGGAGCGGCGCACTGCGCTCGCGAACGAGCACTTCGCCCAGGCGATGACCATTTTCCGCCGTTATCATCTGCCCTGGGACGAAGCGCAGGCGCTGGAGTGCTGGGGCGCCATGCTGATCAACTCGGGCGACCACAAGACAGGCGACCGGCGGCTCGACGCGGCGGCAACCCTGTATCGCCGCCACGGCGCGGGTGGCCAGTGGTTGCAACGTGTTGCGCGTATCCGTGCAGCCGTCCGCAGCGGACATCCGCCCGCCGCGAAAGCCTTCCTGCCCGAGGCGCTGTCGCAGAGAGAAGTGGAGGTGCTGTGCCTGGTCGCGGCCGGGCGCAGCAACCAGGAGATCGCGGACGCTCTGGTATTGAGCGTACGCACGGTCGAGCGGCACCTTGTTCACGTGTACGACAAACTCGGCGCGACCGGTAAGTCTGCGCGCGCCGTCTCCGCGGCGTATGGCATCGCCAACGGGCTCGTACCTGCGCCAGTCGCTTGAGTAGTACACCGCGCTGGATGGCGGCTGGCGGCCCCGCCAAGCAGGTTGATGAAAACCTCTCGAAGGGCTCCACCGTAGGTGGATCACTGAACCTGCGTTCGTCAGAGGGCGCTAGCTCACGTTTGTAGCCGCCAGCTTTCGCAGTGCCGGCAATTCTTCTCTGGAGAGAAGCAGACTTTTCAGCGACCTGCTAAGGCGCGCCGCTCGGAGTGCGTAGTACCACGGATTGCTGTCGCCGCGCCGCGGAGTAGGTTGGGCTCGCCGAACGAGAAAGGCGCAGTCCAGTGTCAAGATTGTTCCCACGCTCCACCAGGGCGGCGATTGCGATTGCGGCGATTCCGCTTGCGTTCTGCTCGCTGGCTCCATGGTTCGCGCGAGTTGATGGAGCCTCAGCACCAGCGGTGGGTGTTGTGGACGCGTTTCTCAACGCGCGAGCGGCGCGCGACGACAGTGGCGTGGTCGCCCTGTTGGACGAAGATGCTGAAATCGTGGATAGCGATGGCTTCCGGGCAAGTCGGAACCAGGGTCTCTATCAGGCTCTACGGCTTGGGGACACGATCGAGTTTGGCCCACGCAGTCAGGCCCGGGCGGCGAAGTCATGTGGACCGAGACGGTCGTGCAGGACGGTCGGCCAAGCTGGGAAAACAACTTGAACTGGTGGATGGATGGCAATCCTGCAATCGGAATGCAAGCCTCGACGGCCGGCATCGGTGGTGCACCGCAAGTGTCGCAGCCACGAACCAGAGCGAGTGGCCCTGCACCAGCAAGGGACACCCGGTACGCGCGCGCCAACGTAACCGAAGGGAGAATCACGCGATTGACAATGACCTGGGACGCTCGGCCGGAGGCAGGTATTTCTTCCTCCAGCGGAGCGTGGGCCCGGATGCTGGCACTGGTTGCGACACTGGCGCTGCTCGGATGTGCGCTGATCGCAATTGTCACCTCAGAACCAGCAGCGCGTCCCGTGAGCGAGCGTGGTCGGCTCGTGCAAGGACTCAAGTGCTGGCTGGCCGTGCGGCAGGGCCAAGGACCATGTTGACGCCTGCCGGATTCGGCTCTGGCCTCGAATAAACCGCTCAAGGAGATTGTGAGATGTCATACGTAACTCAGCACGGCCACAGCGTCAGCCGGAGAAATCTGCTGCGTGTGGGACTGACCGGCACCGCGGTCAGTCTGGCAGGCGTCATGCTTGCTCCGGGGACGCCCGTTGCCGCGCAAGTGGACGGCCCGAGCAGCGCCGTCGCCGAGATTTACCAGCTTCAGTCCGCGTTCCATCGCGCCAAGACGACGCAGGACCTCGATTTGATGATGTCGCTGTGGCCGGAAGGTTCACGAGTCAACAGCCAGGGCGACCCGAACTCGCCATACGTCGGTTCAGAGAATCTGAGAGGATTCTGGCTGAACTCTGGGTCGTGGAAGAGTCCCCGCCTGTCGCTGGTGCCGTCGTTCAAGATCCAGATTGAGGTCAAGAGCGACGACGAGGCCTGGCTGTACTTCGAGTGCCACGATGTCGGCGATTATGACCAGCCGACGAGGTCCATCGTCGCCGATCTTGTCATGGCCGGAACGGTCAAGAACCTCGACGGTAAGTGGCTCTTTTGGGACATGACCAGCGGCAGCGGCGCCACATTGTCGCCCGACCACTATTACTTGACGGCGTAACCCAGAATCGCCGGAGTGCCCCGACGGCCAATGCCTCGCCCCCCGCCCGTGACAATCGCCACCTGATCACCGAGCTCCACCGGTCACCTCCCGCACGTGAGCCAGCGTACACCGGCGTGCTCGGTCTGGCGGCAGTGGGCATACTGTCGTCCACAAGCCGTGTCTCGGCGAACGCCATGAATCACACATCCACCTACGACTACATCGTCATCGGCGCGGGCTCGGCCGGCTGCGTCGTGGCCGCGCGGTTGAGCGAGGATCCGGCGGTCTCGGTGCTGCTGCTCGAGGCCGGCGGCGACGGCCTGGGCGACGTCGTGCGTCAGCCGCCACTGTGGCCGACGCTCGCGGGCACCGAGCGCGACTGGGCCTACACGACTGTGGCCGAGCGCGGCAGCGGCCACGTGCATGCCATCCCGCGTGGTCGAGGCCTCGGCGGTTCGCACGCCATCAACGCGATGGCGTTCCTGCGCGGGCATCACACCGACTTCGACGCGTGGGCGTACGCCGGCAACGTCGGCTGGTCGTACGACCAGGTCCTGCCGTATTTCAAGCGCATGGAGGACGTGCCCCACGGCGACCCGCGTTACCGCGGGCGTGGTGGCCCGCTGTCGATCGCTCCGACAGCGCGCCCGCATCCGTTGTCGCTGGTGTTCGTCCAGGCGTGCCAGCAGGCTGGCCATCCACGAGTAGACGATTTCAACCTCATGGAGCGCGACGGTGCTGGCCTTCACGACATGACCATCGTCAAGGACCAGCGCCAGACTACCGCCGACGCCTACCTGCGGCCCGCGCAGTCACGGCCGAATTTGACGCTTGCGCTTGGCGCGTTCGTGCACCGGCTGCGCG
>JAFAOS010000256.1 GCA_019247515.1 Chloroflexota bacterium
GCGTCAAGCCGCGCGGCTGTTCCGCCCCGGGCTCGCGCACCCCGCCGCCGACCAGCGAGCGCACGCTGGCCAACCGCAGCTCGCCCACGGTTTTGGCGTTCCGTGTGACGGTCGGTGTGACGCTTGAACCATTAACCTCGGGGTGTATGAACGCGACAGCGGCGGCGATCGGTCGAGGGCGTGGCGTCTGGCTCGTGGCGGCCATCGCCCTGGTGGTATGCGCGCTCGAGACTGGCCCGCGGCTCGGCGCCAGCTCGCCTGACACGCGCTACACGCTGCCGCAGTTCAGCCTCGGCTATTTCTGGGACACGCCGCTCGGGTGGACGGGCGTGGTCGATGGCGCCGCCGTCAACAAGGACAGCGTGCAGTTCGCCTCGCTGGCGGCGTTCTTTCGCGACGAGCCGGCGGTCCCCGTGCCGCCGGAGGACAACGTCTACGTCCGCTTCGCGGGCTACAGCCTGGTCGGCTCGAGCCTGGCGCCAGTGGTCGGCGCGTACGCCAGCTTCGTGCTGATCAACGTGGCGTTCTGGGCCGCCGCGGCGCTGGCGACTTATCTGCTCGCCCTGCGCTTCGTTGGCGATCGAGCCAGCGCCGTCCTCGCGGTGCTGCTGGTGGCCACCGCGCCCGCCTTCGAGGCGCTCGCGGGCCAGGCGCTGCCGTACGTCGCCTCGTACAGCCTGTTCGTGCTCAGCTTGCTGCTCTTCGAGCGCGCCGGCCTGTTCGAACGCGACGTCTCGCACACGACGGCCGTGGTATGCGGGCTGGTGAGCGGCGTCGGCTTTCTGTTCTACGACCTGTACATGCTGCCGACGTTTGTCGTGGCCTACGGCGTGTTCCGCCGCATGCCGTTGCGCACGATGGCACTGGTGCTGCTGGCGATGGCCGTGCCGCGGCTGGCGTGGAGCGTGTACTGGGGCGCCGCGCACCTGCCGTCGTATTCACAGAACGAGACACATCCGCTCGAGGCGCTCGCGGCGTGGTTCGACTCGGCGCGCACCGGCGAGGGTCTGGCTAGGATCAAGGGCTATCTTTTCCTGGCGGCGCACGGCGCGCTGAATATCGGCGCGGTGTTTCTGTTCTGGCCGCTGGTGCTGGCCGCCGCTGAGCTCTGGTGCCGACGGCGCTCGCCTGAGGTCTGGTGGTTCGTCGCCGTCGCCGTGGCGGGCTTCGCGCCCGCGCTGTTCATGCTGTCCACCTGGCCGCACATCCCGCGCTGGTACGCGTACGGCTTCCCGGCGATCTACATTCTGGCGGCGGCGAGCGCGGTGCGGATCGGGCGGCGCCTCAGCGCCCGACACGGGCTGGCGCTGGGCATTGCCGTGTTGCTGGTGGCGCCGGCCATCGTGCTCTCGAATCTGGACGTGCTGGGTGCCACGCGGCCGATGGAGCTGCTGCTGTTTCAGCCCGCACACTGGTCCTACGTGTGGTCGCGGTAGCGGCCCGGGCGCGAGTTGACGCCGGGGAGAGCCGCGGCATCGGCTGGACGGTCGGCGCCCTGGCGGTCCTGATCGGCGGCCTCGGCGTGCGCCTGGTCGTGGGCGGCGCCGGCGTTGGCGACCGGTCGGCGATGGTGATGGCGCTTGCGCTCAGCCTCGGCGCCTGGGCGGCGGCGCGGCTGCTCGGCGGGCCGCGCGTGGCATTTGGGGTGATGCTGGCGGTCGTGGCGCTGCTCGATCTGGCCGCTCTGCCGCAGAAGAACCCACCGGCGTACGACGATTTGCAGGCGTTCTATCGCACCGACCAGCTGCTTTCGTCCCAGGTCACCGCGCCGGCAGGCACCGACAGCGGGGCGACGCTGACCGTCCTCGCGCAGCCCATGTTCACGGACGCGCAACCCCAGTTCGGTCTGGCGGGCACCGTCAACGGCCGCCCCATGGGCTGGAGCTGCGCGTTCGGCCATGGAATCCAGACCCTGGCCCTGCCGTTGCCCGCCGGGATTGTGCGGCCGGCGGAGACCGCCGACGTGCAACTCCACCTCAGCGGCTCGCCGTCGCGGGAGAGTGACTACCTGGTGGTGTACGCATCCTCGCAACGGGGTGGGTTCCTGGTTTCGCTCGTGCCGACGTCCGCACTGGATTCGAGCGTGACCCGCTGCGCGCTGGCATGACCACGACGGCCGCGCCGCCGGTCCAGCCGCCGGTGGCGCAGCGCAACCCCTGGGCACGCCGGGTTGCGATGGCGGTGCTGGTTCTGTGCACCCTGCTTGGAGTCGCGTTGCTGGCGTTGTCGATCGTGCCGAGCGCTTCGCTGGCTGCTCGGCTGTTCGGCGCGGCTGGCGAGACGCGCGCGGGCGCTTTCGCTCAGGAGCTTGCTGTCTACTTCGACCAGCGTCTGCGCATCGCCGCGGGCCTGGTCCTGGGCCTCGTCGCCGGACTTGCGCTGGCTCGAACCGCGTTTGAGGACCTCCTCGAGTCGACGCTTGCCGACGTCTCGGCCGCGCCGCGTCCGGCTGCCGGGACGCTGCTGCTGCTGGCCCTGCCAATCCTTCTGGCCGTGGCGCTGCGGCTTCAGTTTGTCGGTCAGCCGATGCGCTACGACGAGGCGCTCACGTTCAACGAGTTCGCCTCGCGACCCCTCTACTATGCCCTGAGCTTTTACCCGGACCCCAACAATCACCTGGCCAACACGCTGCTCATGCACCTGGCGTTCGTCCTCGGCGGCAATCAGCCCTGGCTGCTGCGCCTGCCGGCCCTCGTCTCGGGTGTGCTGCTGGTGGTGGCCACGTACTGGCTCGCGCGCCTGCTGTACGCAGAGGGCGCGGCCGTCCTGGCGGCCGTCCTCGTGGCGGTCTCGTCGTACCTCATCGAGTACTCGACCAACGCCCGCGGCTACACGCTCCAGTCCTTGTGCTTCGTCCTGATGCTGGCGCTGGCGATCGTCGCCGCCCGCCGACGCAGCCTGTCCGCATTGTTGCTGGCTGCCCTGATTGCCGCCGTGGGCGCGTATGCCGTGCCAACCATGCTCTACGGCGTGGTCGTCGCCGCGGCCTGGCTCCTCTTTTCGCGGCGGATCGCGGCCCGCCACCTGCTCGCAAGCGGGTTGGTGCTCGGCCTGCTCACGGTGCTGCTCTACCTGCCGGTCATCGTCGTTTCCGGACCTGACAAGCTCGCCGCCAATCGCTTCGTCGTCCCGCTTGCGCTTGCCGATCTGCCGGGCGAGCTCGCGCATTCGGTCGCCGCGACCTGGGGGTTCTGGAACCGCGATATCCCGTGGCCGCTGGCGGCGTTGCTGGTGTTTGGCTCTGTGGTCACCACGGTCGACGAGCTAAGTCTTCGACGCGTGCCGCTCGGCCTGCTCGCCTTCGCGGCGTGTCTGGTCCTGGTGCTCGTCCAGCGCGTGGCTCCGTTCGAGCGCGTCTGGCTCTTTCTGCTGCCGGTCTATTTCATCGTCGCCAGCGCGGGTCTGGCGCGATTTGTCGACGGACGTCTGCTCGGACTGGTCTTCGGCGCGGTGCTCGCCTATACCACGCTGACCAGCGGCGCGATCCTGGCTTCTCGCGAAACAGGCGTGTTCCCCGACGCCGAAGGCGTCGCGCGCACCCTCGCGCCGCGTCTGGCGCCCGACGACGCGGTGATGACCCAACTGCCGGCGTCGCTGCCCGAGCTGCAGTACTACTTCCCGCGCTTCGGGCTGCCGATCGACGTGCTGGTACGCGGCGCCGATGCGGCGCAGAACCTGTGGATCGTGGCGCCGCCCGGCCAGCAGCCGAGCATCAGCGGCTGGCCGAACGTCACCGAAGTCCAGCGCTTTCCGACAGCCACGCTGTTCGAGCTCAAACGCGTGGAAGCAGCCCGCTGACCGCGTCGAGCACCTTCTCGGCTACCTCTGTCTTCAGCATGCGCGGCAGCGCCGCATGACGCCCACCAGCCCACAGCAGCGTGACTTCGTTCGAGTCCGATCCGAAGACGTCGCCGCCGACGTCGTTGGCAACGATCAGGTCCAGGCTCTTGCGCGCCAGCTTCTGCGTCGCCTGTTCGAGCAGATCCCGCGTCTCGGCCGCAAAGCCCACCCGCACCGGACGCGAGTCGACGCTCAGCTCCGCGGTCGTGGCCAACAGATCGGGATTCGGGACCAGGCGCAGCTCGAGGCCCGTTTCACCCCGCTTGATCTTGTGCCTCGCCTCCGACTCGACGCGGAAGTCTGCCACGGCGGCACTCATGATCAGTACGTCCAGCCGCGCGTACTGCGAAGTGATGGCGTCCAGCATCTGCAGAGCGGTGCGCACCGCGACGCACGCCACGCCGCCCGGAATGCGCAGTGAGGTTGGCGTCGTGACCAGCACCACGCTTGCCCCGCGGTCGCGGGCCGCCTCGGCAATGGCGTAGCCCATCCTGCCCGAGGAATGGTTGGTGATGTACCGCACCGGATCGATGGCTTCCTGGGTTCCACCGGCCGTGACCAGTACCCGTCTGCCTGCCAGGTCACCTCCGGCGCCGAGTGCCGCGCGGATGCGGTCGACGATCGTCTCGGGACTTGCGAGTCGACCGAGACCCGTCAGGCCGCTGGCGAGGTGGCCTTCTTCGGGATCGACGACGATGACCCCGCGCTGGCGGAGCGTCGCAATGTTGGCGGCAGTCGCGGGGTGCGTGAACATGCCCGCGTCCATCGCCGGGGCGACCACCAACGGACACCGCGCCGCCAGCGCCGTGACCGATACAGGGTCGTCGGCCAGGCCGTGCGCCAGCTTCGCGAGCATGTTCGCCGTCGCCGGTGCGACGACGATCAACTCGCTCTCGCGCCCCAAGGTGACGTGGGCGATGTCGGTTTCCATGCCCGGCGCCCACAGGTCGGCGAATACGGGTCGGTGGGTGATCGCCTGAAAGGACAGCGGCTGCACGAACCGTTGCGCATCGAGCGTCATCGCGACGTCCACGACGGCACCGGCTTGATGGAGGGCGCTGGCCAGCGCGACGCCTTTGTACGCGGCGATGCTGCCCGTCACGCCCAGTGTGACGCGCTTGCCTGACAGCACGCGAACGTCAGTCACGCGTCGCCGCACCCCCGGTTGCGTTCGAAGTACAGCCGCAGGCCTTTGAGAGTCAGCGTCGGGTCATGCACGTCGACCACGCGGGTTTCCGACAGGACATAGTCGGCCAGACCGCCGGTGGCAATCACCAGCGTTTCGGGCCCCAGTTCGGCTTTCATGCGGTTGACCAGACCTTCCACCAGTCCGACGTAGCCGTAGACCCAGCCCGAACGCAGCGCGGCCACGGTATTCCGACCGATGACTTCGCGCGGCGGTTCGAGCTCCACCCGCGACAGTCTGGCGGCGCGTTGGAACAGGCCGTCCATGGCGGTACGCAGGCCCGGCGCCAGGGCCATGCCCAAAAGTCGCCCGTCGCGATCGACCGCGTCAAATGTCGTCGCGGTGCCGAAGTCCACGATGACGGCCGGCACGTGGTAAAGCTCGATAGCCGCCAGGGCGTCGACCACCCGGTCCGGACCCATCTCCGCGGGATTGTCGATGGCGACCACGACCCCCGTGTTGCCGGTGGCTTTCACCTCCAGGACTTCGCAGTCCTTGCGCAGGTAGTTGGCCGCCAGCTCTCGAAAGATCGGCACCATGGCCGGCACGGTGCTGGACATGCTGACGCCGTCGAGATCGTCGAAGGTCAGCCCGCGACGGTGGAGGAGCCAGTCGAGCAGGACCGCGTACTCGTCGGGCATGCGGACGGAGTCGGTTTCGAGGCGCCACGTGGCGGTCAGTTCGTCGCCGACGAAAGTGCCGAGTTTGACGTTGGTGTTGCCGATGTCAATCGCCAGCAGCACGCGCTGTGAGTGTAACCACGGCGGGGTCGGACGACCTGTTGCGGCAGAGCTGGACGAACCACGCGTGCAGGCGCGTATCAGGAGTCAGCTCGGGGTGAAAGGCGGTCGCCAGCAGGTTGCCCTGCCGCGCGGCGACTACCCGGCCGTCGTCGAGCACAGCCAGCGGCTCGGCGGCGGGGCCTAGCCGCTGAACGAGCGGGGCGCGAATAAACACCGCGTGAATCGGCCGATCCAGGCCGACGAATGACAGGTCGACTTCGAAACTGTCGACCTGGCGTCCGAACGCGTTGCGCTGCACGGTCAGGTC
The DNA here is from genome assembly GCA_019247515.1 of Chloroflexota bacterium. Lineage (GTDB taxonomy): Bacteria > Chloroflexota > UBA6077 > UBA6077 > CF-72 > CF-72. Next base: position 6,077 of record JAFAOS010000256.1, read on the forward strand.
CATCAGACCGATGCGGCCGTCGGGTTCGCCGCCGACGATTTCGCGCGCCAGGAGGATCATGCCCGCGCAGGTGCCCCACACCGGCATGCCCGCTTCGGCGGCGTGTCGGATGGGATGCTCGAGACCGTAGGCGACCAGCAGCTTGCCGATCGTGGTGCTCTCGCCGCCAGGGACGATCAGCCCGTCGAGGTCCTTCAGATCGGCCGGGGTACGCACCTCGCGGACGACCACGTCGGGATCGGCGCGGCGGAGCATGGCCGCGTGCTCGGCGAAGTCGCCCTGAACGGCGAGCACGCCGATGACAACGGGTCTCACCAACCGCGGGTAGCCAGTTGACTGGTTTCAGGCAGGGTGCGCGCGGAAATGCCGACCATCGGCTCGCCCAGGCCGCGCGAGACTTCCGCCAGGATCGAGGCGTCCTGGAAATGCGTGGTGGCCTTCACGATTGCCGCCGCGCGGCGCGCCGGGTCACCACTCTTGAAGATGCCCGAGCCGACGAAGACGCCTTCGGAGCCCAGTTGCATCATCAGCGCCGCGTCCGCCGGCGTGGCGATGCCGCCCGCCGTGAACAGCACCACGGGCAACCGACCGTCGCGAGCCACCTGGCGCACGAGCTCGTATGGCGCACCGAGCTCTTTGGACTCGTGCATCAGCTCCTCGTCGCCGAGCGTGCCCAGGCGACGAATATGCGAGGTGATGGCGCGAATGTGGCGCACCGCCTCGACCACGTCGCCGGTACCCGCCTCGCCCTTGGAGCGAATCATCGCCGCACCCTCGCCGATGCGTCGGAGCGCCTCGCCCAGATCGCGCGCGCCGCACACGAACGGGACCTTGAACGCGTGCTTGTAGACGTGATGCTCTTCGTCGGCGGGCGTCAGGACTTCGGACTCGTCGATGTAGTCGACGCCCATGGCTTCGAGAATCTGCGCCTCGACGAAGTGACCGATGCGCGCCTTGGCCATGACCGGGATGGTGACCGAATCGATAATTTGCTGGATCAGCTCCGGATCGGACATGCGCGCGACACCGCCGTCGCGCCGGATGTCGGCTGGCACCCGCTCGAGGGCCATGACGGCCACGGCGCCGGCCTCTTCGGCGATTCTGGCCTGATCGGCGGTGACCACGTCCATGATGACGCCGCCTTTCAGCATCTGGGCTAGGCCGCGCTTGGCGGTCCAGGTGCCGGTCTCGGGCGAGTGTCCGTTGCTGGTGGGCGCGGATGGCGCGATGGGGTCCACGGTCATGATTCGGCAGCTCCTCGGCAGGGTTGTACGGCGGAGATACCCGTACATTTGGGGTGTCATGTACGGGTGTACGGCTAAGTCTAGCGACTCCCAGCCTCGCGCCGCTACAACCAATGCCGCGGAACTGGTCTGAGTGGAACAATCAGCGGCGATGACCCGCGGTGTGCTGCTCGACTGCTTCAGCGGCGCCTCTGGCGACATGCTGCTTGGCGCGCTGATCGACGCGGGCGTGGCCGTCTACGACCTGCGGGCCGGACTGCGAGGCCTGTCGGTGCGCGGCTGGAGTCTGAGCGCCGAGCCGGCGCGACAGCATGGCCTGGGCGGTACGCGGGCACGCGTGAGGCTCGACGAGCGCGACCAGCCGCACCGCGGGCTCTCGGCCATTCTGGCCGTCCTCGGTGAGGCCGACCTGCCGGCCCCGGTGCGCGAGCGAGCGGCGGCGGTGTTCACGCGTCTGGGCGAGGTCGAGGCGGCGATTCATGGCACGTCGGTCGACGAGGTGGAGTTCCACGAGGTCGGCGCGATCGACGCGATCGTCGACGTCGTCGGCGTGATCCTCGGCCTTCATCTGCTGGAAGTGGATTGGGAGCGCGTGGTGTGCAACGGGCTGCCCCTGGGATCGGGCTGGGTCCGGTCGGCGCATGGCCGGCTACCGGTGCCCGCGCCGGCCACGCTGGAGCTGATGCGGCGCGCGGCGATGCCGGTACGCGCGTCGCCAGGCGAGGGCGAGACGGGTGAACTGACCACGCCCACGGGCGCCGCGCTGCTGACGGTGCTGGCCCATCCGACGCCCTCGGCGGGTCCTGAACGGATCGAACGCGTCGGCTACGGTTTCGGAACGCGTGAGCCGCCGTGGCCGAACGCGGTGCGGCTCATCGTCGGGACGGACGCGGTCGATTCGGACCTGATTACGGACCGCGTGATGGAGATTCAGACGAACCTCGACGACGCGTCGCCTGAAGAGCTGGGTTTCGCCATGGAACGCCTGCTGGACGCTGGCGCCCTGGACGTGGCGTTCAGCCCCTTACAGATGAAGAAGAATCGGCCCGGAGTACTGGTGCGCGTGCTGGCTCGGCCGTCGGATGGCGAGCGTCTCGCGGCGCTGCTGCTCGAGCACACGTCGGCGCTGGGTGTGCGACTGCAGGCGATCGATCGTCTGATCGCGCGACGCGCCGAACGCGAGGTGATGACGCCGTGGGGCATGGTGCGGATCAAGCTTAAGCTGCTGGGACAGGCCAGGATCGCGGCGCCGGAGTACGAAGACTGCGCACGTCTGGCGCGCGAGGCACGCGTTCCACTGCGCGAGGTCTACGCCGCGGCACAGGACGCCGCGCGACGCCTTATGTGACGGCCTCAGGCGCTCAGCACCTGCTGCGCCTTGTCGACGATGCGCGCTTCGTTTGGGTACGACAGACGTCGCAGCGCCTCGCCGATGGGGAACCACTCGACCACGTCGTACTCGCCGTCGTGATTGGCCGTGTCGCCGCCGGTCATTTGCATCAGGTAGAAGTGGACGGTTTTCGAGTGGCGCACACCGCCCCACACGAACCAGTAGTGGATCTGGTCGAGGGGTCGCTCGATGCGCACCAGCAGGCCGGTCTCCTCGCCGACCTCGCGCACGGCCGTGCCTTCCAGGGTTTCGCCGAGCACGGGCGTGCCCTTGGGCAGGGCCCAGCGCTTGGGGCGGATGCGGCCGACCAGCACCACTTCGATGGGCCCGTCGTCGCGCGTGCGCCGATACACCACGCCGCCGGCGGACACGTCGCGCACCAGGCTGCCGCCACCGCGCGCCTGGTTCGTGTTCGAGGATTGGGGCGGACGCGAGGCAGCGCTCGAGACGGAGGCCGAGCCGGCCACCGACGAATTTGGACTGGGACCGGCGTCGGCGCCGCGCGTGCCATCGCGTCGGCCGCGCCCACGCTTGAAGCGACGCCCCCCTCGTGCCACGGTACCCACCGTAACCGCTTTGCGCCGCATGGCGCTAGTGCGCGGGCGTTGGCGTCGGGGCGATGCCGTTGGCGGGCGTCGCCTGCCGGACAGTCGGCTGCGCCTGCGGCTTTGGCGGCGCGACGGCCGTGGCGGTAGGCCTGGCCGGCACGGGCGCAGCCGGCGCCGGCGCCGGTTTGACCGGCTTCTGGGCGTCCAGCACGTGTTGGATCGCGGCATCCATGTTCGCCGAGGCCGGCTTGCCCTTGGAACCAACCAGCGTCACCGTACGCGCCGGCTGGTACGAGCTTTTCAGGTCGAGGTCGCGTTCTTTGCCGCCGTCGGTGGGGATGACGTGACGCACAACCTCGGCGTCGAAGCCGTCGCGCGCGGTTTCGACCACGAGCGTGCGGCCCCAGGGCAGCGTCGGCTCGGCCTGGGCCAGTGGCGTCGGATCGGGCGGGGTGCGGTTGGTGATCTTGGCGTCGTCGACCTTGACCTGCCACGGCGGTTTCTTACCGTACAGCCCGAAGTAGATGTTCGAATCGTCGGCGTCGGCCTGAATGAGGATGGCGTTGCTGGTGGTATTGGTCCACTTGAAGTCCAGGCCAGAGTCGGAGTCGACCGTCACGTCCAGGCCCACCACGCCGCGCGACGTGTAGGCCGGGATCCAGTACAGGTGCCAGTAACGCTGTTCGAGCTGGTAGCCGGCCCAGAACACGGGCTGGAACAGCGTGGTGGCCACCTGGCAGATACCGCCGGCGACGCTGGGCACGGTGCGCGGCCCGTCGTCACCGGACTCGATGCCAAAACCCCACTCGAAGCCGGCGTCAATGGTCGTGGGGCCGACCGAGTCGTTGAACGAGAAGGTTGCGCCGGGCGGCACGACCACGCCATTCAGCCGCTGGGCCGCCAGCTGGATGTTGTGAACCTTTTCGGGAATCGACCCGGCAAACGAGGTGCTGCCCTTGTCAATCAGATCGGTGATGCCGAGCGACTGGCCATCGTCCTCGGTGACCGTCGGGTCGACGGTCGAGACGGGGAGCTGCACCGTGGTGCTTCCCGACAGGAGCGCATCGTGTACAGCCTGGACCAGCGCGGCCTGGTCGACGCTGCGACCCTGTGCACTGGGGCGCAGCACCTTCAAATTGCCGCCGTTGAAGGCAAAGCGCGCGTTCTGGACGGGCTGGTCGACCTGCCTGGCGATCCCGGCGACCCAGTCCTGGAGCGCCTTGTCGTCGAGGCTAATTGCGGCAGGCTGTCCAGTATTCCGACCTCCAGTCAGCGACACGAGCTTGGCCAGGGCCGCGTGATCCAACGGCCACGACTGGTCCTCAAAGGTCAGGGTCAACGTCGGAGCGTCGGGGCCGAGCCAGCGGTCGAGCTGGTCGCGCGCGGATTGGAGGTCCCGATCAGGTACGGCGGGCGGCACACTGTCGACCACCAGGCTGACCGACTGGCCGCGGCCGTTCAGCGCCGCGCTGAGCTGCTGGCGGGAAGCATCGAGGTCGAGCGCCGCCCCGGGCTGGGCATCGGTCGACTGAATGGTCCCGTCCTTGCCGATCACCAGGGTCGCGTCGACGGGTGCTCGGTTGATTTGGGTGGCCATGCTGTTGAGTGCGTCGTCGAGCGCCGACACGTCCGTCGTGTTGTCGAGCGAGATCGCGCGGCCGCGCGCCAGCGCGTCCATCTGATCGCCAAGCCGATTCAGCGGCCCGCCCGAGCGCCCAACGTCATACGCGGCGCCCACGAGCTCATCCGCGTCCAGACGCAGGCCGAGGTCGCGCGCGGTGGTATGCCATGTCTGTCCCGAGTTGGCGGCGGTGATGTCCAGTGGTCGATCGAGCAGCTGCTGCACGCTGGGCAGAAGGCGGGCAACGGCTTCGGCGCGCGACATGCCGCCAATGTCGGTGCCGAGCACGGTCACGCCGGGGCTGATCTTGCCCCAGTTGACGACCTCGAACAGGGTCAGGAACGCCAGAACGGCGAGAGGCAAAGTGACCAGGCTGACCATCGAGCGGGAAGACGGTGCTGGACTCGGAGGACTCGGGAAATGGTTGAGCTCAGCAACCGTCTGGAGCCTGCGCGACATCGCCGAGCCCGGTTGTAACACACGTCCGCGCGATCGAGATTGGCGCGTAATGCGTTTGTGATGTCAAGGGCGTTCGCCGCCCTGAATTGAGTTCAGTCGTCGCGCAGTCGCGTCGGGATGACGACGTCGTCGCCGCGCGCCCGAATGGGCTCGTGCTCGCCGAGCTGGACGGCGCGAATGATCGCTTCGCTCACGTGCAGCAGCTCGCCGTTCCACCACACCTGTTCGGCTGGTCCGCCGCGACGCACGCGCGCTCGGAGTCGTTGAATCAGTTGTTCGCGATCCATCCGTTGCCCGCCGCTCGACCTCTGCCCAGGGCGTGAACGCACGGGGTGTGCCGATCGCCGGTTTCAAGAGATACAACAACGGCACAAGATGCCGAGCGTCGTGTTACGGCCTGTTGCGGGGCGCTTGTGCAGCGGTTTGTGGGTTGGTTAAGCTGCGCGCAAGTTGGCAACTGCAGCTGCGACGGCAAGCAAGGCAATTCGACTTGGCCATCCCAGTTACGTCTGGCGTCACGGCCAGGACCGTCGACTCGCTCTGATCCGCCAGTTTGTGGAGCTGCGCGCCAAACGTATCCTCGACGTCGGCTGCGGCCTCGGGATGTACGTTTCGCAGTTTCGTCAGTTCAGCGACGACGTGTACGGCGTCGACATCGACCCCGACAAGATCGGGCACGCCAGCGAATGGCTGCCGAACCTGCGCGTGTCGCCGGCCGAAGAGCTGCCGTTTGCTGACGACAGCTTCGACATCATCCTGCTCAACGAGGTCATCGAGCACGTCGACGACGATCGACAATCGATCCAGGAGGCCTTCCGCGTCCTGGCGCCTGGCGGGCACATCGTGGTCTACGCGCCCAACCGCCTGTACCCGTTCGAGACGCACGGCTTTTTCTTCGCGGGCAAGTACCACGGACCGTGCAACCTGCCGATCCTGGCCAACTGGGTCCCCAACTTCGTGCGCAACTACTTCGCCCCGCACGTGCGCATCTATACCCAGCACGAGATCACCGACCTGTTCGACGGCCTGGATGTCGAATTCGTGGTGCAGTCGCACATCTTCCCGGGCTGTGACAACTGGGCGGAGCGCGGGACGATGGGCCGGCTGTTCCGCGACACGATGCACCTGGTCGAGCATTCGCCGCTGCGCTGCTTCGGTATCTCGCACTTCATCGTCGCCCGCAAACGAAGCTGAGCCCCTCGTACAGCGCGAGCTGCACCAGACCCCCGATGACCAGCGCGGGGCCGATCACCTCCAGGCTTGTCCGCGCCGACAACACGCCCAGCAGCGCGGGCAACGCCGCGCCGCCCGCCACCGCCGCGGCGACCTGCAACCCGATGGCGT
>JAFAOS010000161.1 GCA_019247515.1 Chloroflexota bacterium
CGAGCCTCGCCTCGCGTTCGTCAGCGGCGACTTCACCGGCGCCGAGGAAGAAGCGCGCCAGCGGGTCGGCATCCAGGTCAACCCACTCGAACGTCAGGCCGTTGCGCGCCAGGAACGTGCGTAATTCGAGGCCCGCCGGCGACGGGAAGCGGTCCACAACGCACAGTCGGCCGTCGGGAACGAGGGCCGCCGTGTCTCGGTCTTCGATGGCGGCACGGGCGCCGGCCACCACGACGTCGAGATCTGAACGGCTCACATGCCCTCCATCGCCGTCGGGGCATCCTGTTCGACGCCGGCGGCATCGCCCGCTTGCTCGGCACGCACCCCGTCGGGGCATCGTACCTGTGGGTTCCAGGGCTGGAACGTGCCGGTTGGATTGTGCTTCCACACCCAGGCGTGCAGCGAATAGAACGCCGGCAGCCCGAATCGATTACCAGCCGGACTCAGCATGAACGTTTCACCGAACAGCGTTGGCGGCTGGTGGTGATTGGCGTCCCAAGTGGCCTGGAGCACGACGTACTCCAGCGCGACGAGACGCATCTGCCCGTCTGGCTCTGGCTCGTACACCAGCGCCTGGGGCCGCGCGGGATCGAGCGTGCCGCTCTGGAGTAAGGCGCCCTTGACGAAGTGAACACCCATCGCCCCGGCGCCGGGCTGGTCGATGCACGCCAGGCCGGCAGCATCGGTCAGAAGTTCGTAGCCTCCCGCCAGCGCTGCCGTGGGATCGTTGTAAATTGCAGTTGCATTCCGCGCGTTGGCGATGGTGTCGCCGCTAGCAGCCGAAGGGAGCACCGTGACCAGGAGTGCGAGCACTGCGACGATAAGCGGTATCGCATGTCTGACGTGCATAACTGAAGTCCTCCTCGCAGTTGAAGTCGTTGAAATGGTGGTTCACGCTCGCGTGGCGACGACCTCGAGGTACTCCGCGGGCACCAGGAGTGTGCCGTCAGCGACGGTGGCGTACGTTGCGACGGCGGCGAGCAGTTCTTCGGTCAACGCTTTCCTCCCGCTGGCCTCGAGCGCCCCAAATGCCTTCACCGTCGGCCCGTAGTAGTTGCGAAAGAGATGGATGTACTGGTCCGCGGACGTGAAGTGCCACACGAAAAACTCTCGCCTGGCCTGCAACGACGTGGTTGCACGGCCAAGGAGTTGACGTACACCTTCCTCGGTGCCCCAGCGCGTTGATGGGGCCACACCGGGTGGCGGTGGCAAGTAACGGCCGACCACTCTCAGCATCTCGCCGATCCAGCCCTCCGGGGTCCAGTTGGCGAGTCCAATTCGACCACCACTGCGGATGACCCGCAGGAGTTCGCGGGCTGTCCTCTCCTGGTCGGGCGCAAACATTACCCCGAACGTGGACAGGGCGACATCGAACGACGCGTCATCCGCTGGCAGCATCTCGGCATCCCCAAGCTGATACTGGACGGGTAAGCCCTCAGCTTCCGCACGCAGGCGTCCGCGTTGGAGCAGTTCGGGCACATAATCAATACCCGTCACCGCGCATAGCCGGCGGGCAGCGGCAATCGCCGCGTTTCCGCTGCCGGTCGCGATATCCAGCACGCGCTGGCCAGCACGCAGATCGACCGAATCGCACAATCGCTCGGCGACCGGAACAATGATGGCGGCAATGACGTGATAGTCGCCGGACGCCCATGTTGCGCGTTGTCGACCTTTGATCGCGCCAAAATCAGGAACTTCTGTCGAAGTCTTCATCAGATGTGGGTTCTCCAGTGGTCGGCCGCCCAGGCGCAGGGGCACGGCGTGGGGGGCCGAACGTGTCAGCAGGGCTCAGCCCTCCGGAACCGGCCGGCTCATGTCCCCCGCATACCGGTCTAGCCGCGCCTTCAGCAGCAGGAGCCGCAGACGGTCGAGTGTGGACAGGTACGTGGTTACCGGTCGACCCCACGTGTACTCCGTGTCGATCGTTCCATCGCCCTGCGCAGGGCGCCCGATGAAGGGTCCCATCATCATGAGTTTTCGGTTACCTCGAAGATCTCGTCCGCGACCAATCCGTGTGCGTCGCGGTGCACCACCCTGGCAGCCTCTGAGCTGGGGGCGTCCACCAGGCAGAACACGCTGCCGGTGCGCTCATCGAACCAGTACTTGAGATAATTGACTCCGTACTGGTCCTGGACGGCGAGATCGCGCTGATGCGCGCCGGCGACGGCTTCGGCCGTCGCGCCCTCCAGCTTGTGCTGGTCGAGAAACAATGGCATAGGTTTTCCTCTCTGTACAGTGGTGCGGCAGGTGCTTCTACGCCCGCCGCCAGGTCGTTGCAAATCATCAATGGCTACGGCCACGTCGCTCGTTGTCCACCGGTGGCGCAAGCGATCAGCCGCTGCTGGGAACGACAGGACGTGCCGGAGCAACTCAGGTCATAGGCTGCCCTCCCCCGTAACCGCTCAAGCGGACGTGGCCGTGAACATGCCACCACCATGCGCCTACGGGTGCCTGCCCGACGTCCTACCGATCCTGTACAGGATGTGTATTTTTCGCTCGGGGTGCTCGGTGGTGCGCGAGTCCGTGCTCGAGCACCCAAGCCGCCAGTTGA
>JAFAOS010000470.1 GCA_019247515.1 Chloroflexota bacterium
GATTCCTTCCGCACGCCGCACACCGAGAGGCTTCATGTGGTTGAGCGCTTTCACCTCATCGACGGCGGCAACATGCTGGAGGTCAACATTACCGTGGACGATCCCGACGCTTTCAACCTGCCGTGGCAAACCTACCAACGCTATCAGCGGGGCCGCCGGGCTTTCATCGAGGACATCTGCGCGGAAAACAACACCCACCTGTTCGACTATCACATGCCGATGGCGGCCAAGCCGGATTTTTAGCGCGCATTCCGGTGAACGGTGTAGGTGGGCAAAGGCGGCCACTGAACTTCGTAAGTGCACCCGCCAATGGTCCGCCTTTGCCCACGCTGTTGGCTCCGCGGGATCGCGTGGGCAAGGCGGAACACAATACTGTGCCATGATGCCAACGTATCGGCCGGTCGCGGTAGGGACGAGGATTGCTCCCCGCCCCCCGCACAGATCCGTACGTGCAGCTTTCCCGCATACGGCTCCTACCTCGGGTGTGTGACGGCGAACCGCTGGTTGGGCCAAGGGTGAAGGATGCGCGGTCGGGGTAGCCAGTAATCCGCAAGCATGGCAAACCAAGCCCAGGGCTTATCCGCTTTCTGACTGCGCCTGTTGAGGAGCTGCCGCCAGCGGCTCGTCACCCCGTCCCGGAACTTCACCAGGGCGCGGCGGTTGGTCGGCACGGCATGGTACCTGTAATATCCGGCAACGACCTGTTTGAGCCACGCTCCCTGCTCGCGGATCGGCTGATGCATGCGCTGGCGCAACTCCCCTTTGATCGCCTCGAGCTTTGCCCGCATGCGGTCGCCTCGGGTCTTCCGTTTGATGAGGAAGCGCCCGCTGCGGGATGTTCCGCAAATGAAGGTGAAGCCCAGGAAATTGAAGGTCTCCGGCTTGCCGCGCCCGCCCGCCTTGCGGTTTGCCGCCGCGTGGCGTCCGAACTCGATGAGCCGGGTCTTCTCGGGGTGGAGCGCCAGCGCAAACTTCCCCATCCGCTCGCGCAGCAGGTCGAGGAAGCGCCGGGCGTCGGCCTCGTGCTCGAACCCGACGATGAAGTCGTCGGCATAGCGCACGATGATCACGTCGCCCGCGGCCTCGCGCCGTCGCCAGCGCTCGGTGAACAGGTCGAGCACGTAGAACAGGTAGATATTGGCAAGCAGCGGCGAGATCACCGCGCCCTGCCCTGTCCCCACCTCGTTCCTCGTGACGACCCCATCTTCCAGGACCCCTGCCTTGAGCCATTTCTGGATCAGGCGGATGATGCGCTTATCGCCGATCCGATGTTCCAGGAAGCGGATCAGCCAGTCCTGGCTGATCGTATCGAAGAACGAGCGGATGTCGGCGTCCAGTATAAAGTTCACCTTCCTGCGTTCGATCCCGACCATGAGCGCGTCGAGCGCGTCATGCGCGCCCCGTCCCGGCCGGAACCCATACGAGAACCCGAGGAAGTCCTCCTCGTAGATCGCGTTAAGCAGCGCGGCCGTCGCCCGTTGGACAATCTTGTCCTCCAGGGCGGCGACCGCGAGCGGGCGTTGCCGTCCATCCGGCTTTGGGATGTACTGTCGCCGTGCCGGCAGTGCCCGATACGCTCCCCGCTGGACCCGTGCGTGCAGGTCCTTGAGCTTGTTCTCAAGGTCGCCCGCAAAGCCCTGCCATGTCAGCCCGTCGACGCCGGCCGCCGCTTCTCGCTTGAGGGCGAAGAAAGCGTCCCGGAGCAGGTCGGGGTTGATGTGGTGGAAAAGCGCGGTGAACCGTTCCTTCTTCCTCTGTCTTGCGGCTTGTCGTATGCGCGCCAGCGCCGGTGACACGGTATCCCGGCGCTGCGTCCGGCCCGTGCTGTGCTGGTTTGCATTCCCCTCGGTCCCCGCCCTTGGCTCCCCCAGCTCCGCAGCGGACAGCTCCGCTTTGTTCGCCGGCTTCACAGCTACTACGGCGGTGTCCGACTTCCCGCGTCCGTTCATCATCGGCTACGACTCTTCGTCTTCCCGATGCGGACCGGACCAGACCCGTTCCGGCCAGACGCGGGACCTCCCAAGTTCCGGCGCGATCCTTCCGCACGTGATGGGCTCTTCGACCCCGGCAGGGTGGCCGGCACCTCGCCTAGCGGTGCCCGCCATGTTGCGTTCGGCAGCAAGGAATGCCTCCGCCCCCAGCGATAAGGGTATTTCGTGGCTCAATCACCCACCCCATGCAGCAGCTGTGTACGCTTCGTGGCCGCCGTTACCGTCGGCTCACGCAACACTCGCCTCCAGGCGGCTTGCTAGGCCCTACCTGGGTTGGACTTGCACCAACCAATCGCGCCAGCTTAGCTTGGCGCACCCTTTGCCCACCCTACGAATCCGGGTGATGCCTACTGACTATTGAGCGGCGACCGTGAGGCCTTACACCGCGGCGACTTCGCTCAGCCGCGCGGCATAAAGCAGACAAGCGTCGATATCCGCATTCTCCAGCACGGGATATGCTTCGAGGATGGCTTCACGGCTAGCACCATTGGCAAGCATCGTCAGGACCATCGAA
>JAFAOS010000190.1 GCA_019247515.1 Chloroflexota bacterium
CGGTTTTGCAGACCGCTGCCTTGCCACTTGGCTACGTCGCCGCGGGGGACGCGGAATTGTACCTGCTGGGCGGCTCGGGGATGGCGGGCGGGGGAGCGGGATCTGTATAGTTCGCAACCGTGTCAGATCGCGCTACTCGCTACGGCATGATCTTGCTGGACCAGGGTCCGACGATTCTGCGCTCGCGTGGCGAGCCCATTGTTTTTCGTTCGCCTGAAGAAACGGTCGAGTATGCCCGCATGCACGGCATCCAGAAATGGATGGTGTACGGCGACCGCGAGGGCTGGTGGCCGATGTACACCCAGCACGGGCCGGTGAATCCGCCGCCGCCGCCCAAGGAGCGCGTCGACATCTCCCTGCACTGATCACGCGCGGCGGAAGGGCTGCACGACTTCCGCCACGTAGCCGTTGGCCCGCAGCGCCTGGACTACTGCTTCGCCGTGCGCTCGATCGCGCACTTCGAGCGTCAGCGACAGGTCCACCACGTTCACCAGGTGTGACGAGCCGATGCGATCGTGGACCACCTCGAAGATGTTCGCGCCCTGCTCGGCAATGATCGTCGACAAACCCACCAGCGCGCCTGGGCGATCCGTGAGCTCGGTCCGCAGCCGCAGGTGACGCCCGGCAGCGCCCAGGCCGAACTGGAGCAGGCGATCCATCATGTTGGGATCGACGTTGCCGCCGCTGATCACGGCGCAGCTGGCTCGGCCCCGGGCCTGTACGACGCCTGACAGCAGCGCGGCCAGGGCCACCGCGCCGGCGGGCTCGGCGACCGTCTTGGCCCGCTCCATGAGCAACACGACTGCCTCGGCGATCGACTCGTCCGAGACCGTGACCACGTCGTCGACATGGCAGCGGATCAGCGGCAATGTCTGCTCGCCAGGCGAGCGGGTCAGCAGACCATCGGCGATCGTGGTCGGCGACTCGAGCGGCGCAGTGAACAGGTCGTGGAATGCCAGGGCGGTGGCATTGGCGCCACTCGCCTGAACCCCGATGATGCGCAGGTCCGGTCGCAGCGCCCTTGCGGCGACCGACATGCCCGCGATCAGGCCGCCGCCGCCGATAGGCACGATCAGCGTGTCGACTTCGGGCGTAGCCTCCAGGATCTCCAGGGCAACCGTGCCCTGGCCGGCCATGACCATCGCGTCGTCGAACGGATGCACGTAGGTCAGGCCCTCACGCGCCGCGATGCGCATGGCCTCGGCGTGGGCTTCGTCGAACAACACGCCGTGCAGGAGTACGCGCGCGCCGTAACCGCGCGTCGCCGACACCTTGGCCAGCGGCGCCTGGACGGGCATCACGATGGTCGCCTGAACGCCCGCGATCGACGCGGCGACCGCCACGCCCTGAGCGTGGTTGCCGGCGGACGCGGCGACAACGCCTCTGGCGCGCGCGTCGGGGGACAGGGTCAGGATGCGGTTCAGCGCGCCGCGGAGCTTGTACGAGCCGGTGTGCTGCAGGTTCTCGTACTTGAGCCAGACGCGGCCGCCGCACAGCTCCGAGAACGTCCGCGATTCCCAGCAGGGGGTCAGGTGGACGCTGCCCGCGATCCGTTCGGCGGCGGCACGGACGTCGGCGAGAGCCAGCTCGACGCGGGAGGAGGTCGTCAGGACTGCCTGGCGGGGCCCTCGGTCTGACGCAGGCCGTAGTGGGTATCGTGCTGCACCAGGCGCTCGACCATCTCGGAGGGGAGCAAGAGCCACTGGCAGCCGCCGCCAGGGCACCACTCGGCCAGTTGCTCGCGCACCTGGTCAAGGGTCATCGGCGTATTGCCGTTGGCCAGGAAGATGCGAAAGATCGCCTCCAGCGTTGGCATATCGCGGTGGATGTAGCTCTTGGCTCGGCCGCAGTGCTCGCGGATACATTTGAGCGGATCGCTACCGTAGGTAGATTGCTGGACTTCGAAGCGCATGCGACCGGTCGCTTTGTCGAAGACGGGCACGCGTTCTTCAACGTCCTGGCCGATTCGCGAGCGGCACGTATCGCACATACGCGCGCGAACCACGTCCTCAAACGAGAGGTTGTTCTCTTCGAACCATGACGGGTCCACGTGGTAATAAGCGCTGGTTTGCGGTCCTTCGTCGGGGCCGCTGCTATCGGCCAGCGTGTGGGACGCGTCGATCATTCAGTTAGCTCGCGGCCGCCTGGGCGAGGATTTCGTCCGAGAGGTGCACGTTCGTATATACCCGCGTCACGTCGTCGAGGTCTTCCAGGCGCTCGACCAGGCGCATCACGGCGGTTGTCTGGTCGTTGGGGAGATCGATCTGTGTCTTGGGCACCATCGCCACATCGACGCTCGCCACTTTCGCGCCGCTCGCTTCAAGCGCTTGCCGCACGGCGTCAACCTGGGTCGGGTCGGTCAGAACTTCGACTTCCTGGCCGTCGACGTTGAAATCGTCCGCGCCGGCGTCGATTGCCTGAAGGGCGAGGTCTTCGGGATCGGATTTGTCGTGCGCCTGGGCCAGGATGATGCCGCGCGATTCAAAGTTCCAGGCCACCGAGCCGGCCTCACCGAGCGAGCCGCCGCTGCGCGTCAGCGTGGCTCGGACTTCGGCGACCGTGCGATTGCGATTGTCGGTCGTGGCTTCGATGAGCAGGGCGGCGCCGCCGGCACCGTAGGCTTCGTACATCACTTCTTCGAGAGACGCGCCTTCACCACCACCCACGCCGCGTTGAATGGCGCGCTGAATGGTGTCCATGGGCATATTTGACTCACGAGCACGGTCGATGGCCATCCTCAGGCGCGAGTTCCCGTCGGGATCAGCACCACCTTCGCGGGCCGCGATCGAAATTTCGCGACCGAACTTGGTGAACAGTTGGCCCCGTTTGACATCATTCGCGCCCTTGGCGCGCTTGATCTGGGCCCACTTGCTATGACCGGACACCTGAAGACTCGCCTCCTTGGCAAAGACCGCGGGCACGGACACGCCAGCGTAGGTGGTCAAGTCTAACACTTAGCCGCGCAGCGGTTCGGTTGTGAGGGGAGCCCGCGCATGCGCGGGCTCCGCCCATTGTTTCCGTTCGTATACTAGGTGGCCACATGAAAGAATATGCACCCCCGCAGCTACGCAACGTCGGTCTGTTCTCGCATGGTGGCGCGGGCAAGACGACGCTCAGCGAAGCTTTGTTGTTTCGGGCGGGGGCTATTTCGCGCATGGGCTCCATCGAAGACGGCAATACCACGACCGACTTCGATCCAGACGAGCTCAGGCGCCAGATGTCAGTCAGCCTGTCCGTCGCGCCGCTCGAATGGCAGGGCCACAAGGTCAACTTGCTGGATACGCCGGGCTATGCCGATTTCTATGGTGAGGTTGCCGAGGCCGCGCGCGTGTCCGACGGCGCGCTCATCCTGATCGACGGCGTCGCGGGTCCGCAGGTGGGCACCGACGCCGTGTGGAAGCGCACCGCGCATTTGCCACGCCTGATCGTCGTCAACAAGCTGGACCGTGAAAATGCCGATTACCGCACCACCCTCGACAGCCTGCGCGAGAGATACGGCAAGAGCGTGGTGCCGCTGACCTTTCCGATCGGCAAGGCGGATGGGCTCAGCGGCGTGATCGACCTGCTCGAAGGTAAGGCCTACATGGCTGGCCAGACCTCGGCCGCGGACCCGCCCGCCGCCGAGCAGGGCACGATCGACCAGTTGCGCGAGATGCTCGTCGAGAGCGCCTGCGAGCTCGACGACAACCTCATCAACAAGTACCTCGAGGGCGAGGAGCTGAGCACCGAGGAGCTCGTCAACGCGATACGCCAGGGGGTACGCGAGCAGAAGCTCTTTCCCGTGCTGGCGACCTCGGGCGGCAGGTCTATCGGACTGGATCCACTGCTCAATGCCATCGTCCAGCTGCTGCCCTCGCCAGCGGACGTGGAGGTCAAGGTCTCCGAAGGCGAAAACCTCGACGTCAACGACAAACTGGCGGCGCTCGTCTTCAAGACGGTGTCCGATCCCAATATCGGGCGACTCAGTTACGTGCGCGTGTACTCCGGCACGCTGACGGCGGACAGCCACGTCTGGAACAGCCAGAAAAGCAAGGACGAGCGCATCGGCCAGGTGTTCCACGTCCGCGGCAAGAGCCAGGAGCCGACCCAGCGGCTGGTCACCGGCGACATCGGCGTGATTCCCAAGCTGTCGGAGACGGTGACCGGCGACACGCTGGCCGTGCGGGACCGCGGCGTCGAGATTGCTGGATTCGAGTATCCGCCCGCGGCGTACTTCGCCTCCGTGCACCCGAAGTCGCGTAACGACGTGGACAAGCTGAGCACGGCGATGGCGCGGCTCCTCGAAGAGGACCCCAGCCTGCAGATGCACCGCGAGACGTCGACCAACGAGGTGATCCTGTCTGGCCTGGGCGATTCGCACCTTGAAGTGGCCGTGCAGCGGCTGCAGCGCAAGTTCGGGGTGAACGTGACGCTGGATGTGCCGAAAGTTGCCTACCGCGAAACGATTACGGGTAAAGGCACGGCTGAAGGACGCCACGTACGGCAATCGGGCGGCCATGGGCAGTACGGGGTGGTCAATCTCGAGATCGAGCCGACGTCACGCGGTGAGGGGTTCGAGTTCGTCGACAAAATCGTCGGCGGCGTGGTGCCGAGGCAGTTCATCCCGGCGGTCGAAAAGGGCGTGCGCGAGACGCTCGAGCAGGGGGTCATCGCCGGCTATCCGGTGGTGGACGTGCGCTGTGCGCTGGTCTTTGGCAAGTACCACCCCGTGGACTCGAGCGAAGCGGCGTTCAAGACGGCGGGCTCGGTTGGCTTCAAGGCGGCGTTCACCGCGGCGAACCCGGTGCTGCTGGAGCCGGTCATGCACGTCGAGGTGACGGTGCCCAGCGAGTTCGCGGGCGACATCATGGGTGATCTCAACACGCGGCGGGCGCACATTCACGGCATGACGCCGGACGGGCCGAACACGGTGATCGAGGCCAGCGTGCCGCAGTCGGAGATGCTGAGGTATGCGACGGATTTGCGGTCGATGACGCAGGGGCGTGGGACGTACACGATGCGGGTGTCGCACTATGACCCGGTGCCCGCGCACTTGCAGCAGAAGATTATCGAGGAGCACAAGAGAGAGGTCGAAGCCTAGTTTCCCCAGAGGGGTCCCAAGGGGAAGACGTGCTTCTGCCCGAGAGGCGGGCCCACAGGGCGCCATGGTTCTCCCGAGAAGGGACCCGGGCGAACACGGTGGTTCTCTCGAGAAGGGGCCCGGGGGAAGCCATCGTTCTCCCGAGAAGGGATCCGGGGGAAGACGGTGGTTCTCCCGAGAAGGGACCGGGGGAAGACGGTGGTTCGGCCGAGAGGCGGCCAAGGGGGCAGGCGCCTGGATCCCACTGCCCGCCAGGAGTAACGCAAGTTGTTAGTCGGCGGCGCGGCGCACGAAATCTACTTTCGCGGGCCCGGCGTGGTGGGGCACCGTGGACTCGAAGGTCACCCTGGGTGGCTCCTGTTCGACCGTCGCCACGCCTTCGA
>JAFAOS010000405.1 GCA_019247515.1 Chloroflexota bacterium
TCCGTAGACCCCATGCACCCGCTGTCTACGCTCCAGACCCCGCGTTGCCGCGACGCCTGTAAGACTCGCTCCTGGCCTGTCTGCTCGACTTTGGCCAGACCGGACTCTCACCGGCAAGTTGGTATCAGCTTTCCCAACGCACTCCCCAACGTGCTCATCCCAAAGGGAATGGCAACACTCATAACCCCTGGTTGCGCTCCCGGGCAGCTTTTCCCGCGGGCTTTGACGCACCAATTTGTACGCGCCCAGCTACCGTGACCACAGCTCAGACGATACTCCGCCTTGTTTCATCCCCATCGCCGGCCGCCGGCCATGCAGCTTTTCCCAAAATGATGTCCTGACCCGACGTAGACAAACGTAGGAAAGGATGCGCTCACCAAGGAGCAAGGCGACTGGTCCGTCGGCTACCTTGCCGACGCGCTAGGCTAGATGAGCAGCTCGGATACGCTGAACTCGACTTCGGGCGCGAACTCGGCGCTGAGCCGCTCGGTGACGCTCAGCACCTCGCGGGACGTATAGCCACCGCCTTCCGGCGCGCGATGCACGTACAGCACGCGGTTGTTGAGGTCGACCACCCAGTACTCAGACACGCCGCCATCGGCGTAGATGCGCGCCTTTCGACCGAGATCGGTGCGGAGCGTCGTGTCGGCGACTTCGACCAGCAGGAGGATGTCGGCCGGCGTTGGCGTCCCCCGCGCATAGAAGTCCGCCCGCGGCCCGAGCAGCGTCACGTCAGGTTGCGGTTCGTCGTAGCGCTCGATGCGTATTGGATCCTGGACCGAGACGAGCACCTGCTCCGCGGCGTAGCGGCGGTTGAAGTGCTGGTTCAGCCGTTTGACACAGGCGGCGTGCCGGTCGTTGATCGGGCTCATCCAGACCACCTCGCCGTCGAGCAACTCGACGCGGATGTCTTCGTCCCAACCCTCGGCCCTGGCAAGCTCTTCAAACTCCTGGACCGTTAGCGGCGGACGGGATTCGAGTTGCAGGTCTTCAATGGCCATCCAGGTTGGTCTACCCGACGCCTTAAGTATCGCTGTCCAGCGCCACTGGGGGAAAGGCTTTCTGTGTAGGTGGTGAGCGTCGACGTTTCGGCCGTGACGACAGACAGCTCGCCGACTGAGGTCACTCCGACATACTCGAGCAACGTGGCAGGCACGTAGTCACGATTCCTGATCCGTCGCTTGGCCGAGATCCGGCAGATCGGCTAGCTCCCGTAAGCCCGCGAACTCCAGAAATGCCCGCGTCGTCACCAGCAGGTGATGCGCATTGTGCGCGACCAGCCCGCGCTGCAGCAGGGTCTCCAGCGCACTGTCGGAGGCCGAGCCACGGATAAGCTCGACGCCCGAGCGAGCGATGGGCTGGCGGTAGGCGACAAGGGCCAGCACCTCGAGCGCCGCCTTGCTCAGTGCGACGGTTTTGGGCACGTTCAGATGCCGCTCGACCGAGGAGGAGACCTCGGGCGCGGTGACCAGCCGCAGCTCGTCGCCCTGGCGCTGCACCGCCAGTCCCAGCGGTGGTTCTCTCAGAAGAAATTCGAACGCCTCCTCGAAGCGCTCCCGGGACAGGCCGATCGCCGCGCGCAGGTCCCGCACACCCATCCCTTCGCTCGCCGAAGCCCACAGCACGCCGACGATATGCGCCGCGGCGGCGCGCGTGTCGGTCTTCGGGTCGCCTTCCACCCGCGATCGGGGTCCGCGGCCACGGCGTAGCTCGACGATCTTGCCTCCGAGCGGGCCGCTCATGGCGCGAGCTTTGGCTGAGTGCCTGGCCAGCACCGCCGGCCGGATCTCGCCCAACTCATTGAGCACCTCGCGGCCCACACGCCGCGCAAAATCGTCCGGGTAGTCGAGCAGGTCGAGCGCGGCCAGCGGCTGCGGCGCGAGCGGATAGTGCGGCGGGAACGGCCAGCCCTCGTCAACGACGCGCAGCAGCACGCCCTCGTGGCATGTCGGATCGTCGGAAGACTCGGCGTCGATGTCCAGTCGATTCAGTTGCTCCTGGAGCGTGTCGAACATCTCGAGCGAGAGGTAGGCGTCCAGCCGCCAGGTCGAGTTGCCCTGTCCTGTCAACTCGTCCCAGCCGTACGCCGCGGCGGCGCTCGCGCCGGTGCGCACCAGTGCCGCGTCCTGCTCGAGCTGGACACGCAGGTGCCTCGGGATCTAGCGAACGATGAGCGTGGCGCGCCGGCGCAGGCGTGGCGCCAGGTCCGCGAGTTTTTCGCGAGCCAACCGCGCCCGCGTCCGCGACAGCTCCTCCGCGTACTCGAGTAACCCGACACACTTGTCGGAAAACGGCTGGTCAGCGGAGGCGAGGCCGATCAGCGCCCAGGCGTTGCGCGCACTCAGCGGCCGTCCTCCGTCGCCACCGGCCACCAGCCAGCGCTCCACGCTCGAGCGGTCGATGCGCAGCGGCCCAGATCCAGCACCATGTTCGTCTGCGTCGCGCGGACACAAGGTCGCCTGAACGCAGCAGAGCGTAGATGCGTGTCCGATCGCGGCCGAGCAGCCTGGCGGCCTCGGCAACGCTGAGCGTCGGATCCTCGTCGACGAACACTTCGGCGCAGTTATCGACGACCGAAGTGTCCGTGGCGCGTGCCGGGCGCTGACGCCCCCGAGTCTGCGCTGGTGCAGGCCGCGGCGTGTCCCGGCGAGGGTCGGCAGCTGCAGCGCCCTCGAGCTCGTCCGCTACTTCGTTCGTGTCAGCGTCAGACCAGGGCGTCATGAGTCGACCTCAGGAACCGAGCCACACAACCCACTACCGGCCGAGATAGCGAATGAGTTCAAATGTCAGAGGGACCGATTTATCGGCCGAGTTGGAACCGAATTGTTGGCGATGGCCGGAGTGTTCGAACTCGATGCAGAGCTGGTTCGGGCGAGCTCGACAGCGAGTTGGACCCGAATTCTCGGCGGAACTACCCATTTAGGCGGTTTAGGTTCGGCCGGCCGGTCACGGTAAGTCGGCGAGTGAAAATCGGTCGACCTTCGACGAGGGCAGCGACGAGGGCTATCGTTCAGCGAGCGCGATGAACGACGACCAGGCTGCTGAGGACCGAGACGACTGGCGCGAAACCGGGAAGCCGCGCGGTGCCTGGGTCCTGGAGCACACCAGTGATCCGAAGTTCCGTTTCGCTTACGCATCTACACGCGTGGCCGGTCGGAGCCCATGCTCTCGTTTTTCGTGCAGGATCGCTGGCCTGGCAGTAACCAGCACATCTTCTGCCTTCGGGAGAATCGCATCGCCAAGGATGTCGTCGTTGAGGGCGAGGGCGCTCAGCGACGCGCTCGAGCAGTACGCCCGAGCGGCCGAGATAATCGCCCGCAAACTCCTGCCGTGCTCGTACGCAGCGCCGAGCGGCGAGACCTGATGGATAGGACGGAAGATGAGCGCGCCGAAGAAATGGCGCGCCGGCGCAAATTGTTTAGCCGGGAACGAATCTGCTCGCCCTGTTCGTGATGTAATGTGGGTTCGGGAATGCTGAATAAGACGGCCCGCAATAGTTGGTTCCCGCGCCGAGGGAGGCTCGCGTGTCTTCTGTTTATCAGATCGCTTTTGAGCAGGTGCAGTTACTCTCCGGACTTAACCCGGATCAGGCCGTTTATCTCCTGATGACGGCCAAGGCTTACGACCCGGAT
>JAFAOS010000503.1 GCA_019247515.1 Chloroflexota bacterium
GCAGCCAGGCGCCGCCCTTCGTCGTCCGGAGTTGGAAGCCGTGCGTCGAGCGTCTCTCGGTGCTCCACGCTGCGGAGCCTGGGATGTCGAGGCATGCGCACTCCTTTTGGATGTTTATTGTTGACCGATGTCGATCCGCAGCACGACGCGTGGCCGTCACCTCGCCGGCACCCGTCTGTTCCACGGGGCACCCCGGGTGCTACGTTCCGGAGCCAGATGACCCGCCTGCGCTACCCATTTGCCGAGATCGGCCTGCGCTGCCGGCTGTGCAACGAAGTCACGTACGTGGACACCAGCGGTGGTCGGGTTGGCGCACGTTTGACCGACTGGCGCCGCCGACATGCCCGTGAGTGTCCCGAATGGGGCGGCTGGGCTGCTGGAAAGGGATTGCGCCTCGTGTTGGCGACCCGAACGGCGCTCTGCTGTATCCAGGCGAAGCTGGACCGTATCTGCCGCACGTTGACAATCAGGACGCAAGCGGCGAATCCGATGACCCGGACCTGATGGATTTGCCTGCTGAGGCGTTCGCCCAGAACGGCTTGATCTGACGGTCGATCTTGCCGGGCGCCACTGCGCGATGAAGTGGATGGATGGATGTCGGATGCCGACGGTCGACCCCGGGCCCAGCAACTCCAACAGAGTGATCCGCGAGCAGGTCAATCGCCCCGCGCACCAGCAACCCGCGGGTGTATCGAGAAGCTGCGCTTCCTGATGCGCCAGCAGGAGTCGCCCCTGATCCAAGGCGATGCCTACCAGGTGGATTTCTTCAGTCCATGGCAGCAAGCAACCGAGGACAGCCGCTGCAGACATCAGTTCAAGGTTTGGCACTGTCGTGCCAATCCCGCATGGAGCATGACCAGGGTTGCAGGAAGAGGCTGCCTTGCGAGCGCGTGGGTTCACACAGACCCTGCACCGAGCACCGTCGGCTGGCTCCAACGTTGCTACGCACTCCGCCGCACAGCGCGTCATCTTGCGCCAAGGTGTGATCCCCCGGGTCCCGCTAGCCCAGCACTCGCTGCACGATCTCCACGCGCTGTCCCTGCGCGATGAGTTCGCTCCCCCACGTGTGACGGAGTTGATGGGGTGTATAGCGCGGATCACCTGCCTCGTCGACCAGACCCGCGGCCTGACACACCCTGGCCCATTGATAATGCAACGCGTCGTAGGACACTCGGGTGCCGCGGTTAGACAGGAACACCACCTCGTGGTCCGCAGCGGTCGTTCCAAGCCGTTGCCGAAACGGCGATAGGAAGAGCGCTGGTTCTCCACGTCGAGGAATGCATCGGAGCAGTTATCTTGCTTGGCGTCACGGTTGTTGTCATTAGCGCGCTACTCCGTCTTCGGACCGTGTCCCTTGTAGGCCGCCACGTTCGGATACGTACAGATCGGTCGCGTCACGGCGCCGGTGCTCGGATCGCGAGAGTCCAATCCGTTGGCGCTTGCTTGCCGTTGGCTGCCTTGTGCTCTTCGACGCAAGCGTAGGTATCTACCGCTTCGATCAGCCGGGTTTGGCGTCAGGCCACTGGAGTCTGTTCGCACGCGACCTACTGGTGACCGCTATGCAGCCCGAGCAGCAAGAATTGCTGCCGGCTGATCCAGTCGGGATATCGACTCACCATGGCATCGAACAGTTCGCGGTCTCGCAAGCCTGCATCACAGAGTTGTCCGTAGCTCTCGATGTAGCCGCGAGATTCGGCCACAATTGATGGTGAATTGCCACACGTCGGATCTTTGTGGCCAGCGACAACCGCCTGGGGATGCAGTCCAGCCAATTTGTCGAGGGCGGCGATCCATTCATTCCGACTGGCTTGAGTGGTGTCCCCAACGTACATGTGACAGTGGTTGTATACGACATCCCCGGCGACGATCACTCCAAGCTCGGGCACGTACAAAGAGGTACTGTTGTTGCAATCGGTGTGCCCGGTCTCGATGACCTCCAGGCGATGCCCCTCCAGCTCGAAGTAGTCTGTCACGAGCGGTTCGGGCACGCCGATTGTGTCGGCAATCTTGCCGGGAAACCAGGCTCGGTACGTATCGAATTGAGAAACGCGACGCATCAGACCGACGGTGCCAGCGCTGGCGATAGCCCGAGCGGACGGGAAGCGTTCCAGCAAAACGGACAACCCGAGCCAATGATCGAAGTGGGCATGGGTGATGTAGATCGTGGTAAGCCCTCGTCCGTGGAGCCCTACCCAGTCCGCCAGGACGGCTGCCTCGTTCATGGTGCAAAGCGCGTCCACCAGGACAGCATCACGTTCACCGAAGATCAATGTCGCCGTCGTCGGATCCCAACCTGGCGGATCTCCGATCCAAGCTTGCAAGCCATTGAAGGGTTTTGCGGGCGCGACGAAGACGTCGTAGTCTAACTGCGTCTGATGCGTTGACACGCGATGCTCCCAATGTGATGTCGGGTACAGTGTGCGATCCGCCTCGGCGTGCAGAGACCGGCCGTTGGGCTGAAACTGCCGACGCATTGGGAGTGGTCGCCCGCTCCTCCTCAAGGACGAGATGGATACGTCACGGCGGTGACTACACTGACTATTGGGTTGAAACCGCGAACACGTTGGAGTGGTTTTCGGTTCCTCCTGGAGGACGAGGCGCCGGTGGTCAAGAGTGGTCGATCGCGCCCAATGCGAACAGGGCAGCGCGCTGGGCATCGGTCACTCCGGTCAATCCCGTAATGTCGAGGCGCTCGTAGCACCGATCGCTACGCAACGTCCGCAGACAATCACCGCTGCGCATGTCCCAGAGTCGTACCATCCCATCGACCCCGCCGCTCGCCAGGAGCTGACCGTTTTCAGACAGCCCGACGCCATAAATCAAACTTGTGTGCCCGTTCAATGTGGACAACAGCTGGCGCGTCTCCGTCAGCCACACCCGAATGGTTCCGTCCAGTCCGCCGCCGACGACTGTCCGACCATCCGCCGACACGGCCACGCTGCGAATCCCACCCGTGTGCGCGTGCAATACTCCCAGATGTTCGCCGCTCGAGACGTCCCACACCTGCATGTTCCCATCCCCTCCGCCACTGACGATCAGCCGTCCATTCTCCGACAGCGCGACGCTATACGCCGCGCCCGTATGCCCGTGCTGGCTCAGCAGCAGCTGATGTGTTCCGGTTTCCCACAGTCGGACCGTGCCGTCTCCGTCGCCACTTGCCAGCAGCTGACCATCATTAGAGAACGCCACGCCGCGGACTCCGCCGGAGTGTCCTTCGAAGATTGCCAGCAGTCGTCCGGATGCTGCTTCCCAGAGTCGAACGGTTCCGTCCACGGCACCGCTCGCCACCAGCTGCCCATCTCGGGAAAACGCCACGCCGTAAATCAGACCGGTGTGACCCTGCAGTTCTTCCGTCTGTTGGCCACTCTCAGCGTCCCACACGCGGAGCCTCGCGTCGATGCCACCGCTCGCGAGGAGCTTCCGATCTCCGGAAAATGCCAATGCCAGAACCAGGCCCGTGTGACTGTGCAACATCGCCAGCGGCTCCCCGGCCTCAACATCCCACAGCCGAATGATCCCGTCGACTCCTCCGCTGGCAAGACGACGTCCGTCCCTCGAGAGCGCCAGTCCGTAGATCATGCTGGTTTGGCCCTGTAGGGTGGCGAGCTGGTGTCCGAGCTCTGGCTCCCACAACCGTACCGTGTCCCCACCGCAGCTGGCCAGCAGACGCCCGTCACCGGAGAGTGCCACGTCATAGATCAGTCCGTTGTGCCCCTCCAACGTGGCAATAGGGCGGCCGCTCGCGGTGTCCCAGAGCCGGACCGTCGCATCTCCGCCACCGCTCGCGACCAGCCGTCCGTCCTCTGAAATCGCGACACCGTAGACCGCGCCAGTATGTCCCTGCAACGCGGACAACTCCTGGGCATGCTCCGCATCCCAAAGCCGGACGATGCCGTCCCCACCACCACTCGCCAGGAGTCGGCCGTCTGCCGAAAGCGCTACGAAGTACGCAAGGCCAGCGTGGCCGCGTAACGTGGCGAGCAACTGTCCACTGCGTGGCTCCCAAAGTCGCACCGTCCCATCTCCTCCGCCGCTGGCCATGCGCCGGCCGTCTGAGGAGATCGCCACACCCCACACCGCGCCGGTGTGGCCCCGCAATGTACTCATGAGACGGCCGGTGGCCGCCTCCCAGAGCTTGAGGGTGCCGTCCACGCCGGCACTGGCCATGAATTGGCCGTCTCCCGACAGGGCCACGCTGCGGACCTCGCCAGGGTGCGCTTGCCACCCGCCGATGAGTCGTCCGGTCGGCGCCTCCCATACTCGGACCGTGCCGTCGCCACCGCCACTGGCCACAAGCCGCCCATCGTGCGCGAGCGCAAGGCCCCAGACTGCACCGGTGTGAACCTTCGTCGCTAGCAGCAACGTACAGTCTGCTGCCCACCAGAGGCGCACCTCGCCCGTTGTCGTGCCGGCCATCAGGTAGGTGCCATCGGAGCTGAGGGCGACGGCGGTTGGATAGTCGAACGCTTGACCGAACATGGCGCCGCTGACATGCGCACCCGCCAGGCTCGCGGCTTGCGCGTCCGTTCCCTGCAAATAGACTTGCCGGAGCTCGAGTCGTGAGAGGTCCAGCCCGCGCAGGTCGCCGCGCCGGAGACGGAGCAAATTCACGACATTCCCCGGGCCATAGCCGTGTTCGTTTATGGGACGGCCACGCCATGCATCTAGCAAGCCGAGCAGCCGGTCCACCTCGCCCGCATGCAACCGCTGTAAAATCGGTGCACCAATCAGTCGTTCCTGCGCCTGACGGACGTATTCCTTGGACTCAGCCTTGATGATCGGCAGTTCCGTCAGCACGTCCGGCTTGCCACGTTCGATCTCATCCGCGATGGTCTCGACAAGCCGATCCGTTATGTACTCCAGCACCATCGACTGCAGCGTGAAACTGGCTCCGCGT
>JAFAOS010000018.1 GCA_019247515.1 Chloroflexota bacterium
TCGGTCATGGTGACGGACACGGGCTCGTCCCAGTCCACCTCGGGGAAGAGTTTTTCTACGCCTTCGGCGAAGCGCTCGGAGTCGACGATCGTCAGGACGTACTGCGGGTCTTCCGCCAGAGGATCGGGTGGGAACTTCAGCTCCGCCCAACCATCGTCGATGCCGCGGATCATCAGCCGCGTGACCATGTTTCGAAAGATGTCGTAGTTGGTGTACTGGGGCGAGACACCCGTATACAGGCGCTCACCCTGGCCGTTGGCCGTCCACAGCCGTTCGACCAGGTACGGCACGTTGGGCTTGACCAGGTCGGCGCGCCAGCGGCGCGGCTCCCACCAGCGGGCCAGCAGCTGGTCGAGCTGGGCGACCCTGGTGAGCTTTTGCGTACAGGACTTGCAGTTGGTGACGTCACCCGCGTGATCGACGGTCACCGTGGCGCCGCAGTTCGGGCAGGTGAAGTCGATCTGAGCCGCGGCGTGGATTTTTGTTTTCGTTTTCGCAGCCATCTTCCGGGAGCCGAAGCGTACTACACGTCGTCGTAGCGATACAGGTTGTAGCGATCCATCAAACCGATCAGCTTGGTGGCGTACGACGGGTCGGTCGCGTACCCCTCACGATTGATGGCCACCGCAAACTTGCGGGCGTCGTCCTTGACCGCCATGGCGCCCGCGTAGCGGGGATTTTGCACAAAGAAGAGCCCGTGATCGACAAATGACTCGGCTCGTGTGTTGTAGGCGCGAAACGCCTGTGTTTCGACCACGTTACGACCGCCGATCACCTCCCACACGTTGTACGAGACCGATCCGGCCGTGCCGCCCTGCGGCTGCGCCTTGATGCCAAAGTAGTTGTTTGAATCCGTGGACAGGCGGCTCGAGCCCCAGTAGCTCTCGAGGATGGCCTGCGCAATGGTCACGCTGGCCGGCACGCCCGTTTGATCGGCAGACCGCACGGCGTCCTCGGCGATGGACGAGATGAACTGCTCCTGGGGGGTATTGCCGAGTTTGGGCAACTGGTGGACGCCGACGGACGCCGCGGCCTGGTCGGAATCGTCGCCGGGCGGGACGTCGCTCGGCAACGGCCGGTAGCCGCCGGGCACGGCCAGTTTCTGGCCGACGACGATGATGTACGGGTCGCTCAGCCGGTTGGCCGAGATCACGTCCTGGACGAGCGCGTCGTAGGCGTTGGCCACGCTCGCGACGGTGTCGCCCGGGCGGACCTCGTGGATCAGCCCGCTGAAGGGCAGGATGCGCAGCTGCTGGCCAATGCGCAGCGTGTCCGGGTCCGTGAGGTCGTTCTCCCAGATGACGGTCTCGTTGCTGACGCCGAATTGCTGGGCGATCGTGCGGACGGAGTCGCCTTCTTCGACGGTGTAGTTGCGAATGGCGAGCTCCGCGTCGGGCTCACTCGGCGTCGCGGCGTTCGCGGAATCGAGCGCAGTTCCCGGCGCGAGCGCATCGTCGAGCCGATCGGGCTCGGCTGCGAGGGGTAATCGGGCTGGCCGCATAGCCGGTGAAACGTCGAGGCGCCTGAGGCCGCCGACCCGTTGAATCTGCCCGCCGCCGACGAAGAGACTCGCCGCCACAATCGCGCACGCCGCCACGTGCAGGAAGTTGCGGCGCCAGTTGTACTCAGAGTGCAGAACTACCAGGACCCACCGATCTCCCTGTGACCGGCAGGCATGTTACTCGCCCGTGACGATCCGTTTCACAAGCCCGCGCTCGACAAGGCGGCTGGCAGAGTTGCTCAGGACAGTCCTGATCTCGACCTCCGATCGAGGCTGGCGCGCTCGATGTTCTGGGCGGCGCGCTCGCTGGCTTCGTTGATCAGCGCTTGCAGGCGGGCGATCTCGGCCTGGATCTCTTCGGGACTCAGAACGGCATCACTCGGCGCCGCTTGTTTGGCCTGGAGCTGCTGCAGCAGCACCTTGGCTTCCTCGATGCCCTTGGTCAGCTGCAGGGACTCGAGCTCGAACTCCGCGCGCTTGCGAATCATCGCCAGCGACTGCGACGTCGCGTCGATATGCGTCAGCCGCTCCTGGACGTCGGCGAGCATCGTCAGCACGCTGTCAAGGCTTCCGTCGCCATACATGCTGAATGTGACGAGTTTGTTCTGCTGATCGCGACACACGCGGCGCTGGTCTTCCAGCCCCCGCTCGCGCGACGAGACATCCGCCAGCAGCAGACGCAATCGCGCGATGGTGATGTCGATCTTCTTCAAGGCCGGTTGTCCCGGCGCGGAATGGGATGGCGGCTCGTCTCGCCGGTGCATACCCTCGTTCTATAGCCCAGCGCCGCAATCGGTTCAAGCCATGGTTGAGATTGCGTATACTTTGTTGCCGACGCACCGTCGCGCTTGGGTGGGCGCGTGAATCGGATGTCCCTTCTGATCAGGAGCAACCGTGAGTGTCGCTGCGGCTGAGCTAACTGGACGCGAGTCCCAGAACACCGCCTACGTCTTCCCCGGACAGGGATCACAGTACGTGGGCATGGGCAAGGCGCTGTATGAAAAGTCAGGCGCTGCCCGGCGCGTCTTTCAGCAGGCTGACGAAATCCTGGGTTTCAAGTTGTCGCAGCTGTGCTTCGAGGGCCCGGCCGACGAGCTCGAGGACACCATCAACGCCCAGCCGGCGATCCTGACCGTCTCGCTGGCCTGCCTCGCGGCCATGCGCGAGAAGATCGAGGCGGTGGGCCACAGCTGGCAGCCGCCGCGCTTCGTAGCCGGCCACAGCCTGGGCGAGTACACGGCGCTGGTCGCCGCCGGCGCCCTCGACTTTGCCGACGCGCTGCGCCTGGTGCGCGAGCGCGGCCGGCTGATGAAGGAACAGGGCGACCATCGGCCCGGTGGCATGGCCGCGGTGATTGGCATGGATCGCGGCACGCTCGAGCTTGCCTGCGAGCGCGCATCGGCCGAAACGAGCGGCATCGTCAGCGTGGCCAACGCCAATTCGCCTGAGCAGTTCGTGATCTCGGGTGAGCTGGCGGCGCTCGACCGAGCGGTCGAGCTGATCCAGGCGTCCGGTGCGCGGCGGGTTTTCCCGTTGCGCATCAGCATCGCCTCGCACTCGCCGTTGATGCAGCACGCGGCGTTGCGTCTGGCCGAGATCATCGACCGCTCGCCCCTGCGCGATCCACAGGTGCCGGTGGTAACCAATCTGGCCGGGCAGGTGCGCACCAGCGCGGAGCACATTCGGGGTGAGCTGGCCTCGCAGATGGTCGCACCCGTCGAGTGGGTTGGCTCCGTGCGTCAGATGGTCGAGAACGGCGTCGACACCTTCGTCGAGATCGGGCCCGGGGAAGTGCTGTCGCGCCTGATTCGGCGCATCAGCAGCGACGTCAAGGCCATCAGCCTGAACGACGCCGTGGTCGCGCTGCTGGGCCCCCGCGAAGACTCGACCGGCAAGTAAGCCCGCTTGACGGTTCGGCTACCCACGATAATGGGCGCGTATGGCTGAGCGGCGTGTCGTCGTGACGGGTCTGGGCGCCGTCACCCCCGTCGGCAACACCGTTCCTGAGAGCTGGAGGAACCTGGTGGCGGGCTGTTCGGGGATTGACACGGTCTCCCTGTTCGACCCGAGTGGCTTCGACGTGCGCATTGGCGGCGAGGTCAAGAACTTCAAACCGGAGGACCACATCTCGCCCAAGGAGCTGCGGCACATGGACCGCAGCTCGAAGTTCGCCCTGGTCGCCGCCCGGGAAGCGATCGCCGACGCCACCCTGGACATGTCGACCGAGTGCCCGGACCGGGTGGGCGTGATCTTCGGCACCGCCGCGGGCGGTGTCGAAAAGGTGCTCAATCAGCAGCAAATCCTGCTGGAACGCGGTCCAGACCGCGTCTCGCCGATGTTTCTGCCGCACTTTCTGCCGGATTCGGCCTCGGGACTGGTGGCCATCGCCCTCGGCGCCGAGGGACCCAACATGGCGGTGGCGAGCGCGTGCGCGACGGGCAGCCACGCTGTCGGCGAGGCGCTCAAGACGATCCAGCGCGACGACGCCGAGGTGATGGTGGCGGGCGGAACCGAAGCGAGCATCCTGCCGGTCATCTTCGCCGGGTTCATCAACATGCGTGCGCTGTCGTTGCGCAACGACGATCCGACGCGCGCGAGCCGGCCGTTCGACGCCGACCGCGACGGGTTCGTCATCTCGGAAGGCGCCGCGGTGCTGGTCCTCGAAGAGCTGAACCATGCCGAGCAGCGGGGAGCGCAGGTGTACGCCGAGGTGGTCGGCTACGGAAGCGGCAATGACGCGTGGCACATGGTTCAGCCCCGCGACCAGGGCGCCGGCGCGGCCAAGGTGATGCGCGCCGCACTGCGCGACGCGCAGCGCAACTGCGGACTGGCACTCTCCGACGTCGGCTACATCAACGCCCACGGCACGTCCACGCTGTACAACGATCGCTTTGAGACGGCGGCGATCAAAGACGTCTTTGGCGAGCACGCCGCGCGACTGGCCGTGTCGTCGACCAAGAGCATGACCGGGCACATGTTCGGCGCCGCGGGCGCGATGGAAGCGGTGGCGTGCGTCAAATCCGTCCACACGGGATGGCTGCCGCCGACGATCAACTACGCGACGCCGGACCCCGAGTGTGACCTGGATTACGTGCCCAACAAGGCGCGCCAGTGGGCGCCCACCGCGGCCATGAGCAACTCGTTCGGGCTTGGCGGCCACAACTCGACCATCGTGTTTCGCGCCTACACGCGCGACGGCCGCTGATGTACGGCAACCGGGTCGTCGTGACGGGCCTGGGATGTATCAGTCCCATTGGTCTGACGGTCGACGAGTACTGGAGCAACCTGCTGGCCGGCGTCTCGGGGGCTGACCGCATCACCGTCTTCGATCCGGAGGGTCTGCCAGTCCAGATCGCGGCCGAGGTCAAGGGTTTCGACCCCGGCAACTACATGGACCGCAGAGCGGCCAAACGCATGGAGCGGTTCGCGCAGTTTTCCATCGCCGCCGCGGGCGAGGCGCTCGAGGCCGCGGGTTTGAAGATCGACGAATCCAACGCGTGGGACGTGGGCGCCATTGTCGCCACCGGTGGGGGTGGGATTGGCGCCGTCGCCGAGGAAACCGAGACGCTCGTGACCCGCGGCTGGGAGCGGGTCGGGCCGATGATGGTGCCGCTGATGATCCCGAACATGGCCTCGTGCCAGGTGTCGATGGCCTACGGCATCAAGGGCCCCGTGGTGACCAACACCGCGGCGTGCGCCGCGGGCGTGTACTCGCTATTCGAGGCGCTGCACTTCTTGCGGCGCGGCGACGCGAATGCCCTGGTTGTGGGCGGCACCGAGTCAGCCATCTTGCCGCTGGCGTTCATCTCGATGGCCCGCACCGGCGCGCTTTCGAAGCGCAACGACGATCCGCGCACGGCTTCGCGGCCATTCGACAAGGACCGGGACGGCTTCTTGTTCGGCGAGGGCGCAGGCATGCTGGTCCTCGAAACCCTCGACCACGCGCAGAAGCGCGGCGCCCGCATTCTGGCCGAGCTGTGCGGTGGCAGCATCACGGGCGACGCGTATCACGTGAGCCAACCGGAACCGTCGGGTGAAAGCGCGCGGCGGGCGATCGTCAGGGCGATCCGGGATGCTGAATTGCGGCCGGAGGACATCGACTACGTGTGCGCGCACGGCACGGGCACGCCGGCCAACGACTCGGCCGAGACGCACGTGTTGAAGCTCGCGCTCGACGAGCACGCGTACCGCGTGCCCGTGAGCTCGGTGAAGTCGATGATCGGGCACCTGCTGGGGGCCGCCGGCGCGCTGAGCGCGGTCGCCACGGTCAAGGCGCTGGAGACGGGGTGTGTGCCGCCGACGATCAACCAGTTCACGCCCGATCCCGAGTGCGATCTGGACTACGTGGCGTGGAAGCCGCGCAAGGCGGCGATCCGCACCGCGCTGGTCAACGGGTTTGGCTTTGGCGGACAGAACAGCGTGGCGGTATTCAAGAGGTGGGACGAGTGACCACCTCTCCCTTTGGAGAGGTCGCGCGTCAGCGCGGGTGAGGGCACTGATGGGTAGCCCTCACCCCGGCCCTCTCCCAGGGGGAGAGGGAGCCCACACCTAGATGTCGCGTCCGCCGTCTACCTCGAACGCTGTTCCTGTGACCATCTCGGCTTCGGGCGAGGCCAGGAAGACCGCCGCGCGGGCCAGGTCCTCAGGTTTGTTCAGCCGGCCCCAGGGCACGGTCGCGACGAACCGCTCCCGGGCTTCCTCGGCGTCAGGCCCCAGGAACGTGGCTAGCATCGGCGTGTCGGTTGCCACCGGGCAGATCGACACGACTCGAATGCGGTACTGAGCCACCTCGAGCGCCAGCGTCTTGGTCAGCGAGATCACGGCCGCTTTGGACGCGTTGTAGATCGCCAGACCCGGCCGCGGCCGGATGCCGGCCGTGCTCGCCGTATTCAGGATCACGCCACCGCCCTGGGCCTTCATGCGCGGCACGGCGGCCCGGCAGCCGTTGAAGACGCCGCGCACATTGACTGCCATGATGCGTTCGAACAGGTCGTCGGACGACTCTTCGACGGGGGTGAAGCCCTGCGGTATCCCCGCGTTGTTGAAGAGCACGTCGAGACGTCCGAATCTCTCGGAGGCGTGCTGCAGCATGGCGTCGACCTGAGCCGCGTCGGTCACGTCCACCTGGAGCGGACTCGCGGAGCCACCCTGGGCACCAATCGAAGCCGCGGTCTCCTCGGCGGCGCCGCGGTCCAGGTCGGCCACTACGACACACGCGCCTTCGGCGGCAAAGGCCAGCGCGCTGGCGCGGCCGATCCCGGAGCCGGCGCCGGTGATCACGCTCACCAGTCCTTGCAGGCGGGCCATGACGTCTAGCCTTGCAACGCGTCGAGAACCTTCTGAGCGTGGCCCTCGACTTTGACGTTCGGGAACACGGCTTTGATCACGCCCTTCTTGTCGACCACGAACGTGGTGCGGGCGATGCCCATGTACTGGCGGCCCATGAACTTCTTCAGTTGCCAGACGCCGTACTGCTCGGCGACCGCATGATCGCTGTCGGCCAGCAGGGGGAAGGTCAGGTGGAACTTCTGCTGGAACTTCTTGTGCGATTTGACCGTGTCGGGACTGACGCCCAGGATCTCCGCGCCGTGCTCGTTGAAGAGGGCTCGCAGGTCGCGGAAGGAGCACGCTTCCGTGGTGCAGCCGGGGGTGTCGTCGCGGGGGTAAAAGTAGAGGACCACGGCTTGCTTGCCCTTGAAGCTGGACAGCGTGACGTCGGTGTCGTCGGTGGACGGCAGGGTGAAATCGGGTGCGGGCTGCCCGATCTTCGGCAACTCGCTTGCTTGCGCTCCGTTGGCCGGTGCTTCGCTCTTCTGTGCTCCGCCTTTGCGCGTTCGGCCTTCTGGTGCTCCGCTATCGATCGTCGTCACCCGGGCTAGCATAACAGCGAGCATCCGCATGCGAACCTGGCGCGCGCTCGGAGTCCTCTCGACGGGCATTTTCTGCCCGTGTCACGTGCTGGTCGGGATTGCTGGCCTGATCGCGGGCGGGGCAATCCTCTCACCCGAGGCGCAGGATGGCATCCACGCCGTCTACGTGCCGTTGGCCGTGCTGGTCGGCGCGCTCATGCTGCGGCGCCGCGCACCGCGAAGTACTTCGCCTCAGCGTGATGCAGGATGATGGCCGCGGTGCTGTGCTCCGGGTCGAGGTTGCACGACTGACTGAGCGTCAGTCCAATGTGCGCCTCAGCTTGCAGGAGCGGCAGGACTTTGCGTTGCTCTTCCAGGTCGGGACACGCCGGGTAGCCCCAGCTGAATCGCAGACCCTGGCCAGCCTCGAGCGCCAGGTCGCGGCGTGCCAGGTTGTGGGCGTACTCGGCCAGCGCTTCAGCCGTGGCTGCCGCCAGACCGCTGACGTACAGCATGCGCGCGTAGTCGCCGGAGCGTTGGAGTCTGTCGATGTACTCGCCGGCGCGCGGGCCGGTCGTGACTGCTTGCAGAACGACGACGTCGCGCTCGCCTGAGGCCAGGGGGCGAAAGTAGTCGGCCAGGCAGAGCCGCTCGCCATCGGGCTGGCGCGGGAAGTTCAACCGCGTGAGCTCGGAGCGCGACGCATCGTCGGCGTAGACGACGAGACTGTCGCCGTCGGCGTTGCACGCGAAGTAGCCGCTGACCACGAACGCCTGGAGCCAGTGCTCGACGAGCGCGGCATGGCAGAGGCTGGCCAGTTGGGGCTCAAAGACGTCGCTCACCAGGCGCTGGAACTGGTCGGGGGCGGCGCGGTAGCCACCCCAGTGGTAACGAAAGAGCGTGTTGCGGTCGAGGTCGCGCCACACGTCGCGCAGGTCGGCGACGAAGTGACGCGCGCCCCAGTAGGGTGGTCGTGGAACCGTAACGTCGCCCCGCGGTCCGCCGGGGGCAGATTCGGAGGCGGTCAGCCGCGGTCCTGGCGCGGCAGATCGACGCGCCGATCCGAGCTCGGCGACGGCCTCGCCGCGCGCTTTCGCGATCTGTGCCGCGCGCCGCGCGGGATCGACCAGCGCGTCCAGCGTGGCAAGGCCCTCGAATACGTCTCTGCAGTAGAAGACGCCCGGCTCGTACGGACGACCATCGGGCAACACCCCGCTCCTGCGCCCGAACGCGCGGTTGATCGCGGCGCCGCCGATCAGCACCGGAACCTGCACGCCGCGCGCGTCGAGCTGCTGAATGCAGACCGGCATCTGGCGCGAGGTGGACACCAGCAGCGCCGATAGCCCGATCGCGTCCGGTCGGAGGTCGACCGCCGCCTGGACGATCTCCTCGACGGGCGCCTGGCTGCCCAGGTCCGCGACGGAGTAGCCGCACGCCGACAGGATCGTCACCAGCAGAGCCTTGCCCACGTGGTGGACGTCGCCCGGCAGCGTGGCGACGACGATCGTCCCCAGCCTGGCCGACGCGGACGGCCGCACGTACGCGGTGGCGCGCTGCACGATCTCGGCGCTGGCGAGCACGTGGGGCAGGATCACCTCGCCGTCGGCATGAGCGGCGACAACCGACCGCATCGCGGGCAGCAGGATCTCGCCCACCACGGCGTCGGGGCTGCGCGTGGCGAGCGCCTGATCGAGCAGGCGCTGGATATCCACGGCGTCGGGGTCCATAATGCGCGCGCGGATTCGCCGGTCGATGCCGGCCGCTGAACCAGCATCCGAGTCGCGCCTTTCAAGTGGTCTGGACACGCGCACCATCTTTGGTAAGAGGACCACCAATTCAATACAATTCTGTGGCAGGCGAATCGGAAATAAGCGAAAGGCGGCAGCGCGCATGGCACTTTGGGGACGGGTTTTTCAGCGGCTGCTGTACGCACTGTACAGGCAGCGGATCGTGCTGCTGCTGGTGCTCGTGATCGCCGCCAGCGTCGGGACCTACTATCTCTGGCTGAATCAGACGAACCTGCCTACGGAGGCTGCCGCGGCGGGGACCCAGCCGGTCGAGGTCACCGTCACCGACCTGCAGGGTCAGGCCAACAACGCCACGCTGACGCTGAAGGAAAAGAACGGCAACCGCCGCATCTCGATGGCGGTCGGGCTGACCGAGGCGCTGGCGATCGCCCAGAAGCGGGGCCAGGCGCAGATCCCACCCGACCAGCAGCCGCAAGCCTACGGCCTGCTGCGGGACACGATTCAACAGATGGGTGGTCGCATCGATCGCGTCCTGGTCAACGACGCAACGCAGAGCCAGTACCTGGCGCAGATCGTCGTGTCTGACGGCAATGGCGGCGACGTCAAGGTGATCAAAGCCCGGCCTGGCGACGCGGTCGCCCTGGCGCTGCAGGCCGGCGCACCGATCTACGTCGAAAATCAGGTGCTCGATCGCTTCGGCACGAAGGGCAGCGGTTAGAGACACGGTGCCATCGGCGGGCCGAGAGGATTCAGCGACTTCGATGACGAGCCGCTCGATCTGCCCTGCCTGTTCCGCGCCAACCGAGGGCACGGCGTGGCAGCGCTATCGGGTGTGCGGCAACTGTCGATATCACTTCCAGTTGACCGCGGTTGAGCGTATCGACCTGCTTGCCGATTCAGATTCGTTCAAACCGAGCAATCCGACACTCGTGTCGGTCGATCCGCTGGTGTTTACCGACCGCGTCTCCTATCGCGACCGGCTCGAGCGCGCGCGGCGAGAGACCGAGCTCAACGAGGCGGTCGTGACTGGCACGGCGCGCATCAACGGCCGCGATTGCGTCCTGGCGGTGTTCGACTTCAACTTCCTGGGCGGCAGCATGGGCAGCGTCGTCGGCGAGAAGGTGGCGCTGGCGATGGAGATGGCCATTGAACGTCGCTACCCCTTCATTGCCGTCGTGGCCAGCGGTGGCGCGCGCATGCAGGAGGGCATGCTCAGCCTCGTGCAGATGGGCAAGACCGCCGCAACCGCCATGCGGCTGCACCAGGCCGGCGTGCCGTCGATCACGGTGCTCACCAATCCGACCACGGGCGGGGTGTACGCCAGCTTTGCGAGTCAGGGCGATTTCCTGTTTGCCGAGCCGGGGGCGTTGATCGGTTTCGCGGGGCCGCGCGTCATCGAGCAGCTCACCGGCGAGAAGCCGCCCGCGGGGACGCATACCGCCGAGTTTCTGCTCGAGCACGGACAGGTCGACGCGGTCGTCGACCGCGCTCGTCTGCGCGGCGTGCTGGCAACCTTGCTTCAGCTGTTCCAGTCGCGCAGCCCGAACGAGGCGCACCCGACGCACGAGACCTATCGACCTCAGACCGCTCCGCCGCCGTCGGCGTGGCCAGAGGTACAGCTCGCGCGGCGCGACGATCGACCCACGTCGGCCGACTACATCCGACGCTTGATGCCGCAGTTCATCGAGCTGCGCGGCGACCGTGTCTTTGGCGACGATCGGGCGGTGATCGCCGGCATCGGCGACCTCGCGGGCATGACCGTGTGTGCGATCGGGCAGGAGCGCGGGCATGGTGATCCGCTGCGCAATGGCGGCCACGTGAAGCCCGAGGGCTTCCGCAAAGCGGCGCGCATCATGCGACTGGCCGCCGAGCTGCGCCTGCCGCTGGTGACGTTCATCGACACGCCCGGTGCCCACCTGGACTACGAGTCCGAGGCGCGCGGGTTAGCCGGCGCGCTCTCGAGCTGTCTGGCCAACATGAGCGTGCTGCCAGTGCCCATCGTCAGCGTGGTGATCGGCGAGGGCGGCAGCGGCCCGGCGCTTGCCCTGGGCGTCGCCGATCGCATTCTCATGCAAGAGCACGCGGTGTACTCGGTGATCGCCCCCGAAGGCGCGGCGGCGATCGTCCACCGCGACGCGGCGCGCGCCCAGGACATCGCCGACGCGTTGAAGATCACCGCGTACGACTGTCTGGTGCTGGGGGTCGTGGACGCGGTGGTGCCCGAGCCTGCCAACGGCGCCCACAACGACCCGGACTACGCGGCGCTGTTGCTGCGCGGCGAGATCGTCGGCTCGCTCATCGAGCTGCGCAGGCGCGATCCGCGACGCCTGGTGGACGAGCGCTTCAGGAAATTCCGGCGCATGGGCGAGTTCCAGCGCCTGGTCGAACAGGCCGAAGGCCAGCGCGCCGAGGTGCTGCGCAACGCGATGAAGCGTGCCTTCGGCTCGCTGGGCCAGCTGCGCGAGCGCTGGCCGCGCGGCCAGGCGCGGCCGCTACCGGAATCGCCGGCGTAAGCGGTTCAGCGGCTTGCTGCGCTCACGCTGCCAGCGGGCATAGAGCCAGGCGCCACTGATCGCCCCGCCGAGGGTGAGCAGCCCCGCGGCGCCGATGCCGATTTTCCTGGGTGTTGCCGGGCCGCGTGAGATGTCGTCCGCGGGCGTGCGGCGGATCGGTTCGAACCCGGTTGCGGAGCCTTCGGTCCGGATCGTGTCCGCGGGCCACGGCGGCGTGGTGCTCGGCTGACTGGCTCCGACACCCGCGGGCCGCGGCGCCAACTGTGGTCCACCTGCCGACGCGCCCGGCTCCGTTGGCTCGGAACTGGCGGTGCTGAGCGCCACACCACCCGCCGACAGGTCAGCGGTGGCGCTGGTGTATTGATCTTCGAACTGATCGCCTTGCGGCATCATGCGACTGGCCTCCTCGCTGCCAGGGCTGTCGCTGCCACCGCTGGGGCGCCACACGATCCAGATCGTCAACAACAGGAGTACGACCGCTGCCGCGCCGAGAAGCAGGACGTCCATGGCGTGCCTCTACTGTCGCCCTCCAGGACCTGCAACGCAAGTCCCACAGTGGTCGAATCTGTACGCTGCACCCGTGACTGTTGCGCTGACGACCCCGTGGGTGGCGATCCCCGCGGGGCTGCTCGGCTTT
The DNA here is from genome assembly GCA_019247515.1 of Chloroflexota bacterium. Taxonomy (GTDB): domain Bacteria; phylum Chloroflexota; class UBA6077; order UBA6077; family CF-72; genus CF-72. The sequence goes on from JAFAOS010000018.1 coordinate 12,249, forward strand.
GCGCTGGGTTGGCTGTCCGCGGGGTTGACCGAGTGGCTGACTCCGCCCGAGGAGGCGCCCAGGATTCGGTGGCGCGGCCCAATGCTGCGCGACCCGCTCGTCCAGGGTGGGCTGGCGCTCATCTGGGTGGTGATTCCATTCCTGATCGAGGGCAACCTGGTGCGCTGGCTGGAAGGCGGCCTGCTGGCGGCGCCACTCGTCCAGGTCGCGGTCACCGACCTGCGCACGCGTTACGTTTACAGCGTGGTGGCTGTCATCGGCCTGATCGTGGGCCTCACGCTCGGCTGGCATTACCACGGCGGACCGTGGTGGTCGGGCATTGCCGGCGCGCTCGGCTGCGGCGCCGCCTTCGTGGTGCTGTACCTGCTGGGCAGGCTGGTGTACCGCGGCGGCGAGCCCATGGCTCGCGGTGACATCACCATCGCGGCGATGGTCGGCGCGGGCGCGGCCTCGCTGGCCTTGAACGCCCTCGTGTACGGCGTGCTGGCGGGTGGCGTGCTGGCCCTCGGCACGTTGGCCGCGACCCGCTCACGCCACACCATCGTGCCTTACGGGCCTGGCTTATGCCTGGGCGGCCTGATCACGCTCTTCCTGCGCGCGTAAACGACGGCGCAAAGGCAGACGACCCACAACAAGAGAAAATGAACGCCCCCAACAAATGGATCTGTGCCCGTGAATCTGTGTCGGCGTCGGGCTCTGAGCAAATACTGAGTAAAAGGTTTGTAATATGCCTTACAAATGTCGGTATCGGGCGCACGGGGCCGCGCCTCACACGACAGACTGCGCATCTCACTGGGCAGCACTCGAGATGCACAGGGTGGAGGCACGTCTCGCGTTGGTCTGACAACCGCCAGCCGATGTAACCGCGCGCGAGGTTTGCCACCGCGGTGACGCGAACGCTGCGGCGCTGGTTGCCCGGCCTGGTCTCGGCGCTGACCGTGCTCGCGCTCGGAGCCGCCGTCGCCGTGCAGCCGGGGCTGCTCCAGGCGCAAGCCGCGCCGGGCCTCAACCTGACGTGCGCTCCTGACGCGACTGGCAACAACGTCTTCACGTTGTCATCGACCGGCGGCGCGGCGGTGAGCGGCAGCTACTCGATCAGTCCAGGTGGCCCCACCAACCAACCGTTCTCGGTGACCACGCCCGTGAGCGTCGGCGGGCCAGCGGGGTCGACCCTCACCGCGACGATCACGAATCCAGATGGCTCGACGCAATCCACCTCCGCGACGTGTCAAGCGCTGCCGACACCGACGCCCGGGGGGGTCACAGGGGCGGGGGCGCCGCTGACAACCACGCCGCCCCAGTTGCAAGTCAACTGCCTCACGTCGCCTGGCAACAGCCAGGTGCCCATCTTCTGGTGGAACGTCACTTCGGATCCGTCGCAGTCGTTCTATGGGACGTACAGCATCGACCAGGGGGGTACGAACGGACCCCAGCCCTTCTCGGGAAGCACGCCTTACGACTCTTCCACGCCGCCGCCATCGGCGACGACACCGGGGGCGCGCATCACCGGCCCGCCGCTGTCGACGCTTGTCGTGAGCGTCATGATGATGGACGGAACGGAGCTCAGCGGCATGGCTAACTGCGCTGGGACGCCGCCGACGCCGACGCCCACCTCGACCAACACGCCGACGTCTACGGCGACGGCCACGGCGACGCCCTCGACCGGCACGCTGATCATCAAAAAGGTGACGGTTCCGTCGCCCGACCCGTCAGACACGATCTTCCACATCGACGTGAATGGCCCGTCGCAGCCTCCGCTGCCGGACACCGCCATGCTCAAGAACGGGGAGTCGAAGAGTTACTCGGTTGCACCAGGTGGCGGCTACAGCGCTACCGAAACTGTCCCCGGCGGCTGGGAGTTAACAAACGCGAGCTGCGACAACTTCACCGGAAACTTCTCTGGGAACACGTTGTCCGGCATTATCGTGACCGGCGCGAACGTCACCGTCACCTGCACCTTTTTTGACACGCTGAGACCGACCGACACGCCGACGCCGCTGCCGACCAATACGCCGACGCACACGCCGACCCCGGTGCCAACACATACGCCGACGCCGTTGCCGACCAACACGCCGACGCACACGCCGACACCGGTGCCAACGCACACGCCGACACCGCTGCCGACGGACACCCCCACGCCGACGCATACGCCCACGCTGCCGCCGACGGACACCCCCACGCCGACGTATACGCCCACGCTGCCGCCGACGGACACGCCCACGCCGACGTATACGCCCACGCTGCCGCCGACAGACACGCCCACGCCGACGTATACGCCCACGCTGCCGCCGACGGACACGCCTACGGAGACTCCGACCGCGACCAATACGCCCACGCAGACGCCGACGGTTACGAATACGCCCACGCAGACACCGACCGCGACGAATACGCCCACGCAGACGCCGACGGCCACGAACACGCCGACGCAGACCCCGACCGCGACCAATTCGCCCACGGCGACCAGCACCCCCACCCAGACGCCGACGGCGACCGAGACGCCGACCTCCACCCCCGTCCCAGCGACCGATACGCCCACCTCGGTGCCGACCAACACCCCGCCGCCTCTGGCCAGCGCCACGCCTACGGAATGCCCCACCGTCGGCCCAGGCGTGACCCCGTCCGCGACACCCACCGGCCTGCCCACTTCGACCGTCGCCCCGACCGCGACGTTCACGCCCACCTTCACGCTCACGCCGACGCATACGCCAACACCGCCGCCGGGCGTGCCCGGCGCCCCCGGTGGAGCTCGACCGTCGACGCCCACCAGCACGCTCGTGCCGTCGGCGACACCGACGCGCACCTCCACCGTCACGCCGACCAGCACGTCAACACCCACTGGCCTCGCCCCCCTCATCGTGCCCACGGCCACGCCGACACGCGTCTTGACCGCCGACGAACAGCGTGTCCTGGCGGTCGTCGTGGAACGCGCACAAGAGCGCGAGACGCCGCAGCCCCCGCCAGCCCAGTTGCCAGCGCCGCCGGTGCAACTGCCCGGCGCCGGCGATCAGACCGTCACCCAGAACCAGGACACGCAGGACACCAACGCGCCGACAGACCCGATCGATGGCGCGCGCCAGCTGCTCGATGCGGTGGTCGCCGCCTTCATCGGCGCGCCGCAACCGGTCAGTCAGGAGATCAACCCGTGCGCCCCGCCAGAGATCGACATGTCCACCTCGGCCAACCCGAGCGACGCGTCCGTGGGCGATACGGTGACCTTCACCAGCCTCGTCACCAATCCAGGCACGACCGACCTGGTCGACGTTGAAATCGACGCGGACCTGTCGGCGGATGGCCTCACCTACGTGAGCTCCGACAGTGGCGGCACGTTCAACACGGGCACGCAGGACATCCAGTGGTCGATCTCCAGCGGACTGGCCGCCGGCGCCTCGACCACGGTGAGCTACACGGCGATCATCACCGACCCCGGCGCGTGGCCGAGCAACGCCTGCGCGGTGGGCACCGACGCCTACGGCAACGTCGTGAACGACTGCGAGGAGGCGACCGTCACCAGCGGTGTGCCAACCTCGACGCCCACGCCGACCGAGACGCCCACGCTCGAGGTAACGGCAACAGAGACACCGACGCCGGTGCTTACCGAGACCGCGGTTGCGACGAACACGCCCACACCGCAGGCCACCTCAACGGCGCAGCCAGCCACCTCGACGCCGCAGCCGGCCACCTCGACGCCGCAACCAGCCACCTCGACGCCGCAACCAACCACCCCGACGCCGCAGCCAGCCACCGCGACGCCGCAGCCGGCCACCTCGACGCCGCAACCAGCCACCTCGACGCCGCAACCAGCCACCTCCACGCCGCAACCAGCCACCTCGACGCCGCAACCAGCCACCTCCACGCCGCAACCAGCTACCTCGACGCCGCAACCAGCTACCTCGACGCCGCAGCCAGCCACCTCGACGCCGCAGCCAGCCACCTCGACGCCGCAACCCACGGCGACGTCTCAGCCGCCCTCATCGCAGCCCGCGACGGCTCCATAAGCAAGTCTCGGGACAATCCGTCCGACAACTTGGGTCCTGTCGACGGGTAGGGGAGACCCCTACAACCCCCCAGGGCTTGGTTGGTGTGGATCTGACGGGAGTCCCGTTCTTCTCGAGCGGCACCACCACGGGGTGTAAGGGTCTGACCAGTCCGTTCTTCTCGAGCGGCACCACTACGTGTGAGGGTCTGACCCCAGTCCGTTTTTCTCGAGCGGCGCCAGTACCGCATCTAATGCTCTGACGCGCGTCAGTTCTTCTCGAGCCTGAACCAGTAGAACGTGTGCGGCCCCAGGCTCAGGAAGTACGCTGACTCGCCGATTCTCGGAAAGACCGTCTCGCCGAACAGCTCGATCGGGGTGTAGCCCGCGAACTGGCTCAGGTCCAGCTCGGCCGGCTGCACGAAGCGTGACAGGTTGTTGACCACCAGGATCGTCTCATCCGCGTTGCAGCGCAGGTAGGCCAGCACCGCCAGGTTGGACGGGTGTAGGAATTCGATTGCGCCGCGGCCGAAGACCGGGTAGCGCTTGCGAATCGCGATCAGGCGCCGCATCCAGTTCAACAGCGAGCTCGGGCTGCGCCGCTGAGCTTCGACGTTGATCGCCTGGTAGTGGTAGATCGGGTCGATGACCAGCGGCAGGTACAGTGCCTGCGGGTCGGCGCGCGAAAAGCCGGCGTTGCGGTCGCCGTTCCACTGCATGGGCGTGCGGACGCCGTTGCGATCGCCAAGATAAATGTTGTCGCCCATTCCGATCTCGTCCCCGTAGTACAGAATGGGCGTGCCCGGCATGCTGAACAGCAGGCTGTGGAGCAGCTCCTGGCGGCGACGGCTGTTGTCGAGCAACGGCGCCAACCGCCGCCGAATGCCGATGTTGACGCGCATGCGCGGATCGTGCGCGTACTCCGCGTACATGTAGTCGCGCTCGTCTTCGGTGACCATTTCCAGGGTCAGCTCGTCGTGATTGCGCAGGAACAGGCCCCACTGGGTGTTCGGCGGGATCTCGGGCGTCTGGGCCAGGATCTCCACAATTGGCGTGCGTGTCTCTCTGCGCAACGCCATGTAGATGCGCGGCATGAGCGGGAAGTGGAAGGCCATGTGGCACTCGTCGCCGTCGCCGAAGTACGGGCGCACGTCCGACGGCCACTGGTTGGCCTCAGCCAGCAGCATGCGGTCCGCATAGCGGCGGTCGATCTCCTCCCGGACGCGGCGCAGGTACGCGTGGCCTTCAGCCAGATTTTCACAGTTGGTTTCTTCGCGCTCGAACAGGTAGGGAATGGCGTCCAGACGGACGCCGTCGACACCTTTGTCGAGCCAGAAGCGCAGGATCTGGATCATCATGTCCTGAACGGCGGGATTGTCGAAGTTCAGGTCCGGCTGGTGGCTGAAGAAGCGGTGCCAGTAGTACTGGCGTGCGACGCGATCCCAGGTCCAGTTCGAAGGTTCGGTGTCGGTGAAAATGATGCGCGCGCCGGCGTAGCGCTCGTCGGTGTCGCTCCAGACATAGAAGTCGCGATACGTGCTCGTCGGGTCTTTGCGCGATGCCTGGAACCAGGGATGCTGGTCCGAGGTGTGGTTCAGCACCAGCTCGGTGATGACGCGTAGACCCCGCGCGTGCGCGGCGTCGACGAACGCTTCGAAATCTTCGAGGTTGCCGTACTCCGGCCGAATGTTGAAGTAGTCGGAGATGTCGTAGCCGTCATCTCGCTGGGGACTGGGGAAGGTGGGCAGCAGCCAGACGGCAGTGACGCCGAGCTCCTGGATGTAGTCGAGCTTCTCGATCAGGCCGCGGAAGTCGCCGATGCCGTCGTCGTTGCTGTCGAAGAAGGCCTTGACGTGGAGCTCGTAGAGGACCGCGTCTTTGAACCAGAGCGGATCGCTGGGGCCGTTGAAGCCGCTCGCCACGCGCGCCATATACGCAATAAATGGTAGGGGCTCATTGGTAGTAATCAGGTGGGAGCCCGATCATGAGCATCTGAGGCCCACCGATGCTCCGTAGTCGCCTCTCCCTCTGGGAGAGGCCGCGCGCAGCGCGGGTGAGGGCTGCGAACGAGCCCGAACGTAAAGCTCAGTCCTGAATGCAGCCCTCACCCCGACCCTCTCGCAGAGGGACAGGGGGGTCCCCCGCCACAAAACTTGTTCCGAGTGGTGCAGATTTCCCCGTTGCTGTAAGAGCGGTCTATCCGTCGTTAGGCGCCGCGGCCGTAGAGCGTCGTCATTTCGGCGAGGCAGGCGGCGCGCTCTTCGGTGAGCTCGGAGGCCTGTACGCGCCAGGTCCAGTTGCCTTCGGGCTGGCCGGGGGTGTTCATCCGCGCTTCGCTGCCCAGGTCGAGGACATCCTGGAGTGGCACGATCGCGGTGCGGGCGATCGAGGCGAGCGCGGCGCGCATCAGGTCAGCTGAAATGTGCGACCCATCGGTGTGCAGGTAGCGGCAGACGTAGGCACGCTCCTGCTCGGACAGCGAGGCGAACCAGCCGCGCGTGGTGTCGTTGTCGTGCGTCCCCGTGTAGACCAGGCAGTTGGGATCGACGTAGTTGTGCGGCAGATACGGGTTGTCGGCGCCGCCGCCGAAGGCGAACTGGAGCACTTTCATGCCGGGGAAGCCCGTGGCGCGCAACAGGGCGCGGACCTCGTCGGTGATCAGACCCAGGTCCTCGGCAACCACGGGCGGCTCGCCGCCGATCGCGCTCGCGATGGCCGCGAACACGCTCGAGCCCGGGCCGCTCACCCAGCGGCCGTTGACCGCGGTCGATTCACCAGCGGGAACCTCCCATGCCGCCTCGAAGCCCCGAAAGTGATCGATGCGCACCACGTCGACTTCCTCCAGCAGGTGGCGGAAGCGGTCGATCCACCACGCAAAGCCGTCGCGGGCAATCGCCTCCCACTCGTAGAGCGGGTTACCCCATAACTGGCCGGTGGCGCTGAAGTAATCGGGCGGCACGCCCGCGACGACCAGCGGCTGGCCGACGGCGTCGAGCTTGAAGATGGGCTGGTGGGCCCAGACGTCCGCGCTGTCGTGCGCGACGAACACCGGAATGTCGCCGACGATCTGGATGCGCAGCTCGGCAGCGCGGCTGCGCAGGGCGGCCCACTGATCGAAAAACAGGTACTGGCAGAACGTGTGAAAGTCGACGCGGTCCTGCAAGCGGCGCCGTGCCGTCGCCATGGCCGCCGACTCGCGCGAGCGCAGGTCGGCGTCCCAGTCGGCCCAGGGTGAGGCCAGCTCGTCCTTGAGCGCCGCGAACAGGCTGTAGTCGTCGAGCCACGCCGCGTGACGCGTCCGAAACGCGTCGAGCTCGGATCGGAGCCGGTCGCGGCCTCGGGCGAAGGCTGTTTCAAGTGCGTTGCGCTTGAGGGGCGCCAGGCGGCCGAAATCCACGTGATCCGCGGGCAACTCAGCCAGCGGCGCCACGTCACTGCCGTCGAGCAGGCCCTGGCCGACGAGTGGCTCGAGCGCGATCAGCAGCGGGTTTCCGGCAAACGCGGACGGGCTCGAATACGGCGAATCGCCGTAACCCGTAGGACCGAGGGGCAGCACCTGCCAGAGGGTCTGGCGCGCGGCGGCCAGGTACTCGAGAAAGGCAAAGGCCGCTGGGCCGAGGTCACCGATGCCAAAAGGACTGGGCAGCGAGGTGGGGTGCAGCAACACGCCGGCCCCGCGCCGTTGCAGCTTCGAGCTGTCTAACTTTGACAAATGGTCAGTCCAATTCTATGCTCGGCGGAACGCCGCAGGGAGGCAAAAGAGGGCCGATGCGTAGCCGTCGTGAGTTTCTGACGAGTCTGTTCAGTGCGGGGGCGATTGGCCTCATCGTCGCGTGTGGGGGCGGTGGCGGAAGCCAGGCACCTGCCGCCTCGTCTAACGCAACCAGCGCGCCAGCCCAGCCCGCGGCAGGCGGACAAGCGGCAGCGGCACCAACCCAGGCGGCGCCCGGCCAGGCGGCGAGCAAGCCCGCGGGCGCTGGAGGGACGTTGACGTTCGTGTTGGAAAACGACGTCATCGACTTTGACCCGATGCTGTCGCGCGCCTTCGTCGATCGCAACGCGCACTACCAGATCTATGACTCGCTCGTGAGAGTCGATCCGTCGGGCAAGATCATCCCCTGGCTGGCCGAAAAATGGGACCTCTCGCCTGACGGCAAGAAGATGACATTCACGCTGCGCCAGGGTGTGAAATACCAGGACGGCACACCGTTTGACGCGGATTCGGTCAAGTGGAACATCGACCGCTACCGCAATACCGACGGTTCGGCGCGCAAGGGCGAGCTGGCGCCGGTGGCCAGCGTGGACGTAGTCGATCCTTCGACGGTTGCCTTCACGCTGTCCACACCCTTTTCGCCGCTGCTGTCACTGCTCGTCGACCGCGCGGGCATGATGGTCTCGCGCGCGGTCGCGGAGTCGGCGGGCCAGGACTTTACTCGCAAGGCATTCAAAGCCGGCACGGGTCCATTCGTGCTGACCGAAGCGGTCAAGGATGACCACATGACCTTCGAGAAGAACCCTGACTGGTGGGGCACTGACGCATCTGGCGGCAAGCTGCCGCTGCTCGACAAGATCATCATCCGGCCGGTGCTCGACAGCAACGTGCGCTTGACCAACCTGAAGACCGGTGATGCGCAGTTCGCCAACAACATCGCGCCCAAGGACGTGGCGGGCGTCAAGACCGACTCGACGCTCTCGTATAAAGAGGTGCCTGGCTACTCTTTTGGCAGCCTGACCACCAATCGGTCGCCCGGCTTCATCTTCAACGAGGCGCGGTACGTCAAAGCGGTGTCGATGGCGATCGACCGCCAGGAGCTGCTCGACAAGGCCTTTTTTGGGATCGGCGTGGTGGCGTACGGCGCGGTGGCACCCGGCCACTTCTCGTATGACCCGAACTTCAAGCCGTACGAGAAGGCCGATCCAGACGGCGCCAAGGCGCTGGTCGACCAGGTCGGCAAGGGACCGTTGTCGTTCGAGCTGCTCGTTTCGTCGGGCGATCCGGCGACCCTGCAGCAAGCGCAGCTCATCCAGGCGCAGCTGCGCAGGGCAAGTATCGACGCGCAGCTGGTGCAGCTCGAGTTCGCGGAGATCCTGAAGCAACAGTCGGACCACGTGTTCAAGGGCATGTCGTTCATCGGCTGGAGTGGAAGAATCGATCCGGACGGCAATACGTACGATTTCAACTACACCGGGCGGCCCAACAACGACGGCCAGTACTCGAATCCCGACGTCGACAAGCTGCTCGACGAGCAGCGGCAGTCGTCGGACATGAACGAACGCACGACCGCGCTGCGCAAGGCGGAGCAGATCTACGTCGTGGACGATCCGTCTCGACCGTGGTTCCGCTTCGGGGTCGCGCAGCAGTGCACGACCACCAACGTGCAGGGGCTGGCGCCGTATCCGGACCAGATTCCACGCTTCCAGAACGCGGCGCTGGCGAAGTAACTTCACTGGCCGCGCGCCGTGACCCGCTATATCGTCCGCCGCGTCCTGTTGATGATCCCAGTCGCCGTGCTGGTGACGATCATCAACTTCGGCTTGCTGCGCCTCGCGCCTGGCGACCCGGTGCTCGCCTACGCTGGCGAGGTTCGGGATCCCGAGATACTCAACGAGATGCGGCACCAGCTCGGACTCGACCAGCCGCTGCCC
>JAFAOS010000087.1 GCA_019247515.1 Chloroflexota bacterium
CCGCGCCGACCTGGTGCGCGAGATCGCCCTGACCTGGGTGTGCCAGGTGTGCGGCGACACCGAGCGGGGCAAGAGCCCGCCGGATCAGTGCCCGAAGTGCGGCACGCCGAGCGGCTTCGAGCCGACGGTCTCACCGCCAGTGGGCGAGGGCGCGGAGGTGCACCCGCACATTTGCCCGACGTGTGGGCAAACGCTTCCAATCTAAGGGCGCCGTGCCGTGTTTTCGCAGTCCCGGCCGATTCAGTGTCGAGGATTTCAAAAAACGAGAATTTTGAGGTGAGGACGTCGTCGACCGATGTCCTGTCGCCTCTGAAAAGGTCCTGTACCCAGAAGATTCTCCGACACGAAATCAGTGTCGAGCATTCTAAGAAGGCGACGTTTTCAGGTGAGGACGTCGTAGACCGATGTCCTGTCGCCGCTGAAAAGGTCCTGTGTCCAGAAAAATTCTCCGGACACGAAATGAGTGTCGAGGATTCAAAAAACGAGAATTTTGAGGTAAGGACGGCGTCGACCGAGGTCCCTCGCCTTGGAAAAAATCCTCTACATAGAAAATCTTCCGACACGAGGTCGGCCGACGCTCGAACTTGATTCAACGGGACCGGCGCTAGCGCTGGTCGATCGGCACCACCTTGCGCTCCGCGGGCCCCGTGTACTCGCCGCGCGGGCGAATCAGGCGGCCACCCTTGAGCTGCTCTTCGATGTGCGCCACGTACCCTGCCGTGCGGGCGGTGGCGAAGATGCTCGTAAACAGGTCGGGTCGGATGCCCAGGGCGTGGTACAGGCCCGCCGAGTAATAGTCGACGTTCGGATTCAGGCCGAGCCCCTCGGCGGCCACGGTGCGGACCTTCTCCTGGATTTCGGCGATCCAGCCTTCGCCGACGCGCTCGGCGACTTCCATGGCCAACTTCTGCAGGATGCGCGCCCGCGGGTCCCACGTCTTGTAGACGGCGTGGCCCATGCCCGGGAACCGCAGCTCAGGCCGCGCCCGCTCCTCGCGGCTCGCCGACAGGTAGCGCTGCAGCCGGTCGCGCGCCCAGGACTCGGCTGTGTCGGGCGAGCCAATCTCCTCGATCATCTCGATGACGTCCTCATTGGCGCCCCCGTGCCGCGGCCCCTTGAGCACGGCGATCGCCGCCACCATCGAGCTGTGCAGGTCGACGTAGGTCCCCGCGGCGACGCGCGCCGCGAACGACGACGCGTTGAACTCGTGCTCGGCGTGCAGGATGAACGCCACGTCCATCGCGTGCGCGGTCAGCTCGTCCGGTTCCTTGCCGAACATCATCCACATGAAGTTGGACGCTGGCGGCAAGTCAGGTTTCGGAGCGATCGGTTCCTTGCCCTCCCGCAGCCGCGCGCGTGCGCACACGATGGTCGGCACCTGCCCGAGCAGTCGCTCCGCTTTGGCGCGGGTGGCCTTGGGGTCCATCGACTCCGAGTCCGGGTCGCTGTGGGCCAGCAGCGAGACGCCGCTGCGCAGCGCGGCCAGCGGATGCGAGTTGTCCGGCAGCATGCGCAGGTGCTCGACCACTACCGACGGCAGCCCGCGCTGCTCAGAGGTGAGCTTGCTGAAGTTGGCCAACTGCTGCTTGTTCGGCAGCTCGCCCTCCCACAGCAGGTAGACCACCTCGTCGAAGGTGGTATGCGCGGCCAGGTCCTCGATCGTGTAACCGCGGTAGATCAACTTGCCCGCGATGCCGTCGATCGTGCAGATCGCGGTGGGGGCGGCGATGACATCCTTGAGCGACCCCGCGGCGCCTGGCGCGGGCTTGGCTTGCTGCTGGTTGACGGTAGCTGACGTCACTGTAAGCACCTCTCCTCCACACACCATACGTCGTGAGCGGTCACCTGGCCTTTCACCACGCTGCCAGTTCCCTGCCGTGAGACAATGCGGCCTGCAATGGACGCCGGATTCACGGATGCCGTCCGTGACCTGCTGGGCTCACTCGCTTCGGGCAGCGAGCCACCACTGCCAACCGGCGGCGGACTCGGTCGCGTCCTGCGCGAGACGGGCGCCACGACCACCCGCGGCGCGGTCGGCGTGCTGGTCGACCGCTGGTTCCGCACGCCCGCTGACGCGCTCGCCGTCGACGATCCCACGCTCAATCGGGCCGAGCTCGGCGAAGACGAGAAGATCCACGCCACGCTGGGCGAACACGTCGTCGGCAAGCGTCGCTGGCAGGAGCTGTCGAGCAACGAGTCGACGTTCTATCGCTACCGACGCACGGCCACCGCGGCCTTTGCCGAACGCCTGTGGTCCGAGATCGTGGATCGTGGCGTGCCCTCCAATCGCCCCGCGCCCGAGTACCAGCGCTTCATCGGCCGCGACCGCGAACGCGCGACGCTGCTGCGCTGGCTTGCCGAGCCCGGCGGCACCGTCGTTGGCATCGAGGGGCCGGGTGGATCGGGCAAGACGGCCTTGCTGCACGCGGTCGCGGATAGCTCGGAAGCGGCGGGTCGTTGCTGGCGGGCCGTATTCGTCGACGAGGACGACGCCGGGCATCCCATCCCCCTGTTCGATGGCTTCGTGTGGGTTGCGTGCAGCACCGGCAGCGGCCTGGCTAGCGTCCTGGAAGCGGTTGCTCGCACGCTGGACTATCCGGGCCTGCTGGCGCGCTCCATCGAGGACCGCCGGCAGGCGGTACGCGACCTTCTGAGCAAGCGCGCCATCCTGCTGCTCGTGGACGACGCCGACCGTGGCGACGCGGCGACGCTGCAGTTCCTGGTGGACCTGCCGGGTCGCAGCCGCGGGGTGGTGACTGGCCGGCGTCGGCTGCCGAACGACGTGCGCGCGTTGATGCCCGAGCCGCTCGAACCCGAAGCCGTGCGCGAGCTGGTGCTGGCCGAAGCGGCGCGCCAGGGGGCACCCGAGATGGGGCGTGCCCTGGCGATGCCCAGTCCGCTCGCCGCCGCGGCACGCTACCCCTTGCTGGCGGGCTGGGCGGTCGGCCAGCTGCGTCGAGGGCAGACCGTCGAACGCGTCCGTCAGCGTCTGGCGCGCGCGGAGGGCGAAGTGTTCGCCGAGATGTTCGCCGCTTCGATCGACGGCTTGCGTCCGCCGGCTCGCGACCTGCTGGCCACGCTGCCGCTCCTGGCGGCGCCGACCGACCGCGCCACCCTGCTGGCGGCGGGCGGCGAGTTCGCCGAGACCGCCCTGGACGAGCTGCTCGAAACGTCGCTGGTCGAGTCGAGCGGCCCGCCAACGGACCAGGGACGCCGCTACGAGCTGCACGCCGTTACCCGCAGCTTCGTGATGGCGCACCTGCCCCTGCCGCCGGCACCCGAGCGCTCGGCGCTGGCGCGCCTGGCCCGGCACCACGCGCGCCTGGCCGAGAGATGGGGCGGGGCCGCGCTGAACTGGCGTTCCTATGGCCGACTCGAACGCGAGCTGCCCAACATCATGGCCATCCTCGAGTTGAGCAGCGCTCAGGCGCGTGAGCGCGACGCCGAGCCACGCGGCGAGGTCTTCGACCGGGCGATCCTCGACCTGGCGCACGGCCTGCGCAACGTGTTTTCGCTGGGCGGCGCCTGGTCGGAGGGTCTGGTCCTGTTCCACCGCGCCATCGAGGCGGCGCGGCGTCTCGCGGACGCCCGCGCCGAGGGCTGGAACCTGTACCGACTGGGCGTGCTGCACTACGAGCTTGGCAGTGGCGGTTATTCGGAAGCTGCGCAGCGTGCGCGCGAAGCGGTCCAGATCCTGGGCGCGGCTGGCGACCTGCGCGGCCGAGGTCACGCCCTGCGGCTGCTGGGGCGGGCGACGCGCGCGCGCGGCAACATCGCCGATGCCGAGCGCCTGCTGATCGAGGCGGAGGCCTTGCTGGCCGAACACGGCCACGGCGACGACGTGGCCATCGCACGCGCAAGCCGCGCGGACCTGCTGCGGTTGTCGGGGCAAATGGAGCCGGCCCGCGAGCTCTACGCGGCCGTTCTGGCGATGGACCTGCAGGACCCGGTCACCGAAGCCAACGTGCGCAAGGATCTGGGCGAGATCGCCCTGGCGCGGAGTGAGCTGGGGGCGGCGCAAGTCGGCTTCGAGGCCGCCGCCGCCCTGGCGTCGCCCGCCGGCGCCCGCGCGATCGTGGCCCACTGTCGGCTGGGAGAAGCGCGGGTTGCCCAGCGCTGCGACGACCCGTTGCGCGCCGCGGGCCTGGCGCGCGAAGCGGCGGACCTGTTTGAGCGCCTGGGCGACCTGGACCGCGCCTACGAAGCTCGCGCATTCGTCTCGTTCTCCTCCTCTTCACCAGCTCCCCCTCTCCGTGGACAGGGAGAGGGGGCTGGGGGGTGAGGGTCGACTTTACGTAGTACGCTACCGCGTGTTTCCGTGGGTCGAGATGAACTGGAGCCGCGCCCAAACGCCGTCACCATCCGTGACGTGGCCCGCGCGGCCAAAGTCTCGATCAGCACCGTCTCGCACGTTCTCTCCGGAAAAAGGCCGACCAGTGGCGCCACGCGGCGACGCGTCGAAGACGTCATCGCCCAGCTCGGCTACCGGCCGAACCGCGTCGCGCAGAGCCTGGTCTGGCGGCGCACCTTCGCCCTCGGGCTGATCATCCCCGACATCCGCAACCCGTACTTCCCCGCGTTCGCCCTCGGCGCCGAAGATCGCGTCCGCCAGCGCGGTTACACGCTGGTGCTCGGCAATAGCGAGTACGACCCCGAGCGCGAATCGTCGTATCTCGACCTGGTGCGTTCTCAGCAATTGGCCGGAGCGATCTTCTGCCTCGGCGACGAGATGAGCCCCATCCTCGCCCAGCTCCAGCGCGCAGTCGAGGAGGGCCTGGCAGTGGTGCTGGTCCACAGCCCCATGCCGAGCGTTCCAACGGTGTGCGCCGACAACCGCCAGGGTGGCCGCCTGGCGGCGCAGCACATCCTCGAGCTCGGGCATCGCGCGATCGGCATCGTCAGCGCGCTCCCGCTGGACGAGGGTATGGCCGATCGAGAAGCTGGCTTCCTCGACGTGCTGCGCGAGAGCGGCATGGGCGTCGATCGCACCGCGGTTCCGAGCATGTACGGCAACCACCAGATCGAGGGCGGCTACCAGGCGATGATCGACCTGCTCGCACACGCGCCACACCTGACCGCCGTCTTCGTGCTCAACGACCTGATGGCGCTGGGTGCGCTCGAAGCCGCGCGGGCCAGCGGGCGGCGAGTGCCGACCGACATCTCGGTCATCGGCTTCGACAACGTCCCGTTCGCGGCCCTCGCCAATCCGCCGCTGACGACCGTCGGGCAGCCCATTCGCCAGCTGGGTGAGCAGGCGGCGGACCTGCTGCTGCGCGTCATCGAAGACGGCAAGCCGCCCGTGGAGACCAGCAGCCAGCCGAACGTGCTGCTGCCGAATGAGCTGATCGTGCGTGGCTCAACGGCCCCGCCGCCTGCGCCGTGAGGCTCGGCTTCGCGCCGATCACCTGGAACAACGAGGACCTTCCGGCAGAGCTGGCCGCACCAGTGCCGTACGAGACGGTGCTCGACGAGGTGGCTGCCGCGGGCTATGCGGCCACCGAGCTGGGCGATGGCTTCCCCCGCGACCCCGTGGTGCTCCGAACGGCGCTCGAAACGCGCGGGCTGTCGATGCCATCGGCGTGGTGCGCGCTGCGCCCGCTCGAGGCGCCGGCCAGCGAGGATCTCGACGCCACGCGCGAGCTGTGCGGGCTGCTGAGCGCCGTCGGCGCGCAGTTCGTGAACCTGGCCGACCGCGGCG
Source organism: Chloroflexota bacterium (assembly GCA_019247515.1). GTDB lineage: Bacteria > Chloroflexota > UBA6077 > UBA6077 > CF-72 > CF-72. The sequence continues at coordinate 5,699 of JAFAOS010000087.1, forward strand.
CGCCAGAGAGCCTGGCGCTGGCGGGTCGCGCCGAGGCGCGGCGGCAGGCCTCATCAGACTGGGACCAGATCGCTGGTCGTGTGAGGCAGGCCGCCGACGTGGCGCGCGGCTTTGGCCTGCGGCCACTCTTCCACGTGCACGCTGGCACACGCGTGGAGACGCGCGCGGAGCTCGAAGAGCTGCTGCGCCGCATTCCGGCTGCCGAGCTCCAGCTGGTGTGGGACGTGGGTCACGCCCTGTACGGAGGCATCGACCCGATTGACGTGGTGCGCACGTACCCGGAGCGCATCGCCTACGTCCACTTGAAGGACGTCGACGCGAGGGCTCTGGGGAAAGTGCGCGAGGAACGACTCGGGTTCGCCGACGGCATTCGCCAGCGCGTCTTCACCGAGCTGGGGCGTGGCTGCCTGGATGTACCCGGGCTGCTGCGGGCGCTGCGCGACATCGGCTACGACGGCTGGCTGATGGTCGAGCAGGACTCGACCTGGCTTTCGCCGGCCGAAAGCGCCCGCGTCAGCCGCGAGTACCTCCGCTCGCTGGGGGTCCAGACGCGGCCTGCGTGATGCGAATGTGGTTGCCAAACGGATCGCGCACGCCGATGTCGATGCCGTAGAAGCGCTCGGTCGGCTCCTGGGTAATTTCGACGCCCCTGGCCACCAGCGTTTCGTAGGTCTTGCGACAGTCGTCGGTCGCGAAGCCGACGGTGAAGCCGGTTGCGCCCTTGCTCACGAGCGCACGGATCTGATCGGCCGCGGCGCCGTCCACCGAGGGCGGCGCGGGCAGCTCGAGCAGGATCTCGCGACTCCGGTCGCCGGGAACGCCGACGGTCAGCCAGCGCATGAAGCCCAGGTTCATGTCGTTGCGCACTTCGAGACCCAGCTTGTTGACATAAAAATCGAGGGCGGCGTCCTGGTCGAGGACCCAGACGTGCGAGATGATGATGGAGGTCAACATGCCCTGGCATCCTAATGGCCGCCGTCGGGCTCAGACTTCTCCAAAAGCGACGCAAGTTTCCCCAGAGGGGACCCGACGGAAGTTCCCCAGAGGGGACCCAGTGGAGACTCGCCAGAGGGGACCCAGTGGAGACTCGCCAGAGGGGACCCGACCGAAGTTCCCCAGAGGGGACCCAGTGGAGACTCGCCAGAGGGCACCCAGTGGAGACTCCCCAGAGGGGACCCAGTGGAGACTCCCCAGAGGGGACCCGACCGAAGTTTCCCCAGAGGACTCCCCACGTCGCATACGCGATGAAAACTGTTCCCTCTTTTTGGGGTCGTCACTAACGATGTCGACGGACATTTTTCGTGGGAGGGGACCCAGTGGAGATTCCAATATCGGGACCCACTAGCGAGTCCCCGCGCCGAGCCAGTGACGACTTGCAGAGGGCACCCCCTGGCGACTCCCAGAGGGAGGCGACGGAAGTTTCCCGAGAGGGGGACCACATGGCGATTCCCAGCGGGGACCCAGTGGCGACCGGAGGACCCGTCTCCCTTCCGCAGGGTCCCCTCTGGGGAACCTTTATCTGATCCTTGTCCAGGCCATGGTGAAGCACGTTGGCACCGCTCGCGATTCGGACCCCTCGCGGTAATCACGCGGCGACGTGCCCACGATCTCGTGAA